>DJTQ01000389.1 GCA_002439285.1 Paenibacillaceae bacterium UBA6304 | reverse complement strand
GCCCCATCCACGCACCAAAGCCGATCCGAGCAACAAGTCAGCAGGGGTCGGCCTTAGGAAGGGTTCCCGTATATTTCTTAATGGCGTCGCTTGGGGGCGATCATGACGCCGGCGCCGATTATGATGAGAGCGATCGCCAGCAGGGGTTGGCCGACAATCAAGCTGTTATATAGTGTTCCGAGCGAGAAGACGGCAAAGAATAGCAGGGACAACGCGCCCAGAATATTGATTGGAATCAGCAGGTATTTGTTGCGGTTGCCGAACCAGTAGAATTCAAACAGGCCGACGGCAGGGGCTAGGATAAAGCCTGGCCACATATACTGCCAGCTATCGAACAGGGTCGATAACTGACAGACCAGTCCGACGGTAAACAGGATGCCTCCCGGAATCAGCAGTCCGGTGGCTTTTCGGTTCATTAAGAAGAAATAGAGCCAGTGAAAAAACAGTCCGAGCGGGATAATGAAGATGGTAGGCCAGAAATGTCCAATTAGTGAGCCCGAGCTCATCGCTTCCTTGCGAATAAAAAACAGGTAGCAGCCGAGCAGGATCAGTACGGGTCCGATCCAGGTTTTTTTATTCATGTGCATCAGATCTCCTTCGTCTATGTATTCATCTTATTCATCTTTTCACAGCATACTATAAAAACCGTAGGGCATCTTCGGTCTATAGGGAAGTAAAAACCTGGACCTTAGTCCAGTTCGTGGTTATACGGAAATTTCCCGTTTGTCTATGATAAAAATCATGTATAATTATATAGTGATATTTTTAACATACTTTAACAGGGAGCGTGAATTAACCGGTGAACATATGGACAACTTTCAAGAAGGCATCCCGGTTTAAAGTGATTCCCGTGATGTTGGTTCCTGTATTTCTTGGGGCGCTGGGGGCCTTTATGTGGAAAGGCGAGTTTCACCCGGTACTGTTAATCATTACTCTAATCGGTGCGGGAGCGGCTCATCTGTTCTCGAACATGATCAATGATTTATGGGATTACCGTAATGGAGCCGATGTGGCGGCTCAAGAGACGCCGGAAGTCATTTCGACGAACTCGGGTTTTCCGTCCGGCGGCCTGATGTCCGAGCGGACCTTTTCTGCGATAACATGGTCGCTGTTGGGACTGGCCGTACTGTGCGGGGTAATCTTGAGTGTGATCAGCGGCTGGCCGGTATTGGTATTCGGCGGTTTGGGCGGGTTGATCGCTTATTTTTACGTGGCTCCGCCGCTTCGGTTCGGTTACCGGGGAAAAGGGCTCAGTGAAGTAGCTATTTTGCTGTCTTTCGGCGTGCTACCGGTGATGGGTGCTTATTACGTACAGACAGGGGATTTTAGCCTCGATTCCGTATTGCTCTCCATGCCGATCGGCTTGCTGACGACGCTTGTGCTGTTTAATCATCATTTTTTGCATTGGCAGGCGGACAAGCAGGCCGGGAAAAATACGCTGGTCGTCGTCTGGGGCGAAAAGCGTGCGCTGAACTTCTCAAAAATGATGCTGTTTCTGGCCTATCTCTTCCTAGTGATTTGTGCGGTGGTGGGAACTTTGCCGCTCTATTCTCTGCTGGCGTTAGTCACGGCGATTCCTTTGTACCGGGTATACGGGCGACTGAAAGAGCATAATCCCTCCGCGGCTTATTTGCCGCTAATGGGTGCCTCCATGCAGGCCTCCGTCCGCTGCGGACTCATTATGATGGCGGCGCTGCTGGTTCAAGGTTTAATCCAGCTTTAATTGCATTTATTTATGACAGTCACGGTTCACAGTACTATTATTACATTCACTTCTAGAGAGAGGGCGACTTTTGATGGAACAACAAAAAATATTCGGCGATTTTCATACGATACTAAACGAGGGACAGGTCTGGAAAATGGGCGGCTTTCCGCTGCCTGATGGATCCTTCTGGGAATACCGGGAACCGGAAGCCGTAGTTATCGTTCGTAACGGCATCCTGTACTGCCGCGCGCCGCTTAGCCGTCAGAATCATCAGATTCAAATTCTGGACAATGCCAAGCATATGTATTATTCCGTGGAGGACGTCGTAGTTCCTGAGTCGGGCGAAGTCAGCTTTGAGCTGCAAATTCGTGCCCGTTCGCAAAATACGGCTCCCGGTGATTTGTACGACGGCTACGTATCGCTAAACCTGCTGGACTTCACGACCGGCGCGGCGCTCGACTTCTTTGCAGGCAATGACAAGTATGCAAGTGTCTATGCAGTCTTGCCTTTTCCGGGCGTGGAAGTACCGCCAAGCGACAAGACGAAGTACTTTTGCGTGTTCAAGGAAGATACGGATTTTAAAGTACGGGAGTTCAACACCTATAAAATCACCTATAACCGAGGCACTGACGAAGTCGTCTTCTACGTGAACGGCACGGAGATCCGCCGGGAAAGCGGGGTTCCGATTAAATTCAACCGGTTTACCATCGCGCTTGGTATCATGACCGAAAAAGACCTTACACCGGAAGGCAGTGTATCTGTTCATGGCCAAACCGTGATTGCGGAATGGTCGCCGGTAACGGTGACGATTAAGGAATAAAAACCGGCCCCATGTCACAGGCTAACAACGGGCAGGATGCCTGCTTCAACAAGCAACAGGATGAAGTTGACATCGGGAGGTTACAGACATGGCGAGCAAACGCGAACAGCACAACCGGAAGGTCGGCAACGGCAGCAGTAATGCCCAAAATGCGTCAACAGGCAACGGCGGGGAAGGCCGGGCAGGACGACTTAGCCAAATCAAGAACCATGCTAGTCCGGGGGATGACGTGCCGAATGAGTACATCTCCGGCGAGGATCTTTACGATCACTAACATTTCAACATTTCAGGGATACACTTTGAATGAATCAAAGGAGCCGTCCGCCTCAGTAATTTTACTGAAGGGGACGGCTCTTATTTAGTATGTTTACTTCTGGGTTCCGTGCTGTTTGGTCGGCAGTTGACCGGCCGGATTTCCTTTGCCCCGCTTCCGGTTTCGTTCGTCCTTGTCCTGCTTGTCATGGATTTTCTCGACAAACTCATGCAAGTTCTCCACGAGATTTCCTCCTTCTCAAGATCATGATGAATGGCCTTGCCTTACTATGCCACAACCGGTAGGGTTTCATCCCTTACATATGTCCGTACAATAGGGTTTACGCAGTAAAGGACCGGATTTTTATATAAAAAATAAAATTTAAAATGGTTGACAGTGTGAAAAAAGACACGGTATAATTCAATCTAATTGATAATGAATATCATTATTAATTGCAAACCAATCGTCTGTTCTGCCGGCAGCGAATCACTTGAGCTTCCTCCAGGCCAGAGGGAGCAAAGTTAAGGGACGATCTCATGAAAAAGAAAACACTAACTCTTTTAATAGCACTCTTAATCGTACTATCTATCGCATCTCTGTTTATCGGAGCCTCCAGCATGTCCTTGTCTGACTTGATTGGGCCGACAAGCGGGGAGGCTTGGGAATTGCTGTGGATCAGCCGGGTTCCCCGGCTAGTCAGCATTGTTATCGCCGGCGTCAGCATGAGCATCGTAGGATTGATCATGCAGCAACTGACCCGGAACAAATTCGTGTCGCCGAGCACGGCGGGCACGATGGATTCCGCCAGCTTCGGCATTATGGTGGCCCTGCTCTTGTTTACATCGGCAGGCGCGCTCGTCAAAATGTCCGTAGCCTTTGTATTTGCACTCCTCGGAACCTACCTATTCATGGCAATTCTGAATCGGGTCAAATACAAAGATACGATCTTTATCCCGCTAGTCGGGTTGATGTTCGGCGGAATCGTGAGTTCGGCAACTACATTTTTTGCGTATAAATACAACTTGATTCAGAGCATGTCCGCGTGGCTGTACGGGGATTTCTCCATGGTCATGCAGGGACGTTACGAGCTGTTGTTTATCAGCGTGCCTCTAGTGGCGGCCTCGTACATTTACGCTAACAAGTTTACGGTCGCAGGCATGGGCGAGGAGTTTTCCGTCAACCTGGGCTTGAATTACAAGCAGATCGTCAACATCGGGCTGGGCCTGGTGGCGCTCGTTACTTCGGTCGTCGTGCTGACGGTAGGGTCGATCCCTTTTCTCGGATTGATCATTCCGAACCTGGTCACGATTTTCCGTGGCGACAACCTGAAAGGGAATCTGACTTACACGGCTTTGCTGGGCGCGGTTTTCGTTCTGGGCTGCGACATTTTGGGCCGGGTGATCATCTATCCGTATGAGGTGCCGATCGGGCTGACCGTCGGGGTAATCGGAAGCGGCATCTTCCTGTATCTGCTGATGAGGAGAAAGACATATGAGCAATAAAGCAAAACTATGGATCCTTGCCGGCATCGCCGTCCTGATTGCCATCATCTTTATGACCATTGATGCGGGAGGACATTGGGATTACATACTACCGAGACGAGGCAAAAAACTGATCGCGATCCTCCTCACAGGTACAGCCATCGCTTTTTCGACCGTAGTGTTTCAGACGATTACGAACAATCGGATTCTGACGCCGAGCATCATCGGCCTGGATTCGTTGTACATGCTTCTTCAGACGGTGATCGTGTTCCTGATCGGGGGAACGGCCTTAACCATGATGAGCAAAAATTTGCGTTTTGTTCTGGCGGTCGGATTAATGGTCGTGTTCGCCATGCTATTGTATAGAATGCTGTTTCGCAAAGAGGGACGCAATATCTATCATCTGCTGCTGATCGGGCTCATCTTCGGAACCTTTTTCTCAAGTGTGACCTCGTTCCTGCAAAAGCTGATTGATCCGAATGAATTTCTGGTCATCCAGGATAAAATGTTCGCCAGCTTCAACAATGTCAATTCCGATTTGCTGTGGTTGTCGATCATCGGCGTGCTGCTTGTAGCGCTTTATTTTGCGAAATTTACCAAGTATTTGGATGTGCTTGCTTTAGGTCGTGATCATGCCGTCAATTTGGGCGTCAGTTATGAGTATGTCGTCAAGCGCATGTTGATCGTCGTTGCGGTTCTGATTTCGATTTCGACCGCTTTGGTGGGGCCGATTACGTTCCTCGGGCTGCTGGTAGCCAATGTGTCTTATCAGTTCCTGAACACCTACCGTCACAAAACGTTGATTCTCGGCGCTTCCCTGGTCAGCTTTATCGCCTTGGCCGGAGGTCAGCTGATTATCGAGAAAGTATTTACCTTCTCCACTTCGCTAAGCGTCATCATCAACTTTATCGGCGGGGTGTACTTCATCTATCTGCTGCTAAAGGAGAATAAATCGTGGTAAAGGTCAAAGGAGTTTCCAAACAATACGGCGGTAAAAAGGTTGTCGACAATGTCTCGCTCGAGATCGCGAAAGGGAAGATTACTTCCTTTATCGGACCGAACGGGGCGGGGAAGAGCACGTTGATGTCTATGATCAGCAGGCTGATTACCAAGGATGAGGGCGAAGTCCTGATTGAAGACCGGGAGATCGGTCAATGGAAAAGTGGAGACCTTGCCAAAAAGATTTCGATCCTTAAACAGTCCAACCACATTAACATTCGTTTGACGGTGCGGGATCTCGTAAACTTCGGGCGTTTTCCCTATTCACAGGGTCGCTTGAATAAGGAAGACGAAGCCTATGTGGACGAAGCGATCCGCTATATGCATCTTGAGACGATGCAAAACAAATTTCTCGACGAACTTAGCGGGGGGCAAAAGCAACGGGCTTTCATCGCCATGGTCATCGCGCAAAATACGGAGTACGTGCTGCTTGACGAGCCGCTCAACAATCTCGACATGAACCATTCGGTGCAAATTATGAAGGTATTGCGCAGGCTGGTCGACGAGCTTGGCAAAACGGTCGTGCTGGTCATCCACGACATTAACTTCGCCTCCTGCTACTCCGACTACATTGTAGCGCTAAAGGACGGCAAGGTGGTTAAGGAAGGTACGAAGGATGAAATTATCGAACCTTCCGTGCTGCGCGAAGTTTACGATATGGAAATTCCGGTCCAGGAGATCGGCGGCAACAAAATATGTGTGTATTTCGCATAAGCACATGCCAATAACCGGATTGGGGTCCGGAAGGTTTTTAATTTAAGGTTATTTCAAATTATGAAAATATGGGGGAATTCAGGTGAATAGCAAAAAGTTAGCGTTGATGTTTACTACTCTGGTTATGGTTTTTGTACTGGCCGCTTGCGGAGCGAACAAAAACAATAGCAATAACGGAAACAACGGAAATAATGGCGATAATGCAGGGGCTAACGCAGGAAGCACGAATACTACGCAGGCGGCCGCTGCCGCGCCAGCCGAGGATGAAGAGTTTACGATCAAGCACAAGCTGGGCGAAGCCAAGGTCAAGAAGAACCCTGCCAAAGTGGTAGTGTTCGACATGGGCGTGCTGGAAACGCTTGATAAGCTTGGCGTCGAAGTGGCGGCTGTACCGCAAGGCAATTTGCCGACTCATTTGAAGAAATACGAAGACAGCAAGTACAAAAATGCGGGTACACTGTTTGAACCCGATTTTGAAGGCCTGAACGCATTGGATCCGGATATCATCTTCATCTCCGGACGTTCCTCCGAGGCTTATGAAGAATTGAACAAAATCGCACCTACGATCTTCATGGGCGTAGACACCGCGAATTATATGGGCTCGTTCACGGAGAACGTGAAGACGCTCGGTGAAATCTTCGGCAAGGACGCTGAAGCGGAACAAGAGCTTGCGGCAATTAACGATTCGATCAAGTCCCTGAACGACGAGGCAACGGCTAGCGGGAAGAAGGGGCTTGTCATCCTGACCACGGGCGGTAAAGTCAGCGCCTACGGACCTGGCTCGCGCTTCGGGATCATTCATGATGTATTCGGCATCGGGGCAGTCGATGAGAATCTCAAAGCCGATACGCATGGGGACTCCATCTCCTTCGAATTCGTAGCGGAGAAGAACCCGGATTACCTGTTCGTCGTGGATCGTGACGCAGTCGTTACCGAAGAAGGTAAACAAGCCGAACCGGCCTCCAAGCTGGTTGAGAACGACCTTGTGAAAAAGACGAATGCCTACAAAAACGGCAAAATCGTCTACCTTGACGCCAACTACTGGTACCTCTCCGGCGGCGGCCTGTTGTCCGTGCCGGAAATGCTGAAGGAAGTGCAAGAAGGGATTAAATAATCTTCTCATCCCATATAAAAACCGTCCGGAATTTATTCCCGGACGGTTTTTTTCTCATCTAGGAATGATTCCTGAAGCCTCCTTATATAATGGCAAGGAAAGAATTCATGATTCTCTCATCCGACCTTCATGCAAAGTCTCGTGCGGGCATGGTAAACTTTATTTTAGAACTTAGATTAAGTCTAAATATAATAATAAGAGTGAGAGGATGATATAGATGAGTAACAACAACAGATTAACAACAAATCAGGGAGCGCCGGTAGGGGATAACCAGAATTCACGGACAGCGGGGCAGCGCGGTCCGACTTTGTTGGAGGATTATCATCTGCTGGAGAAAATCGCGCATTTTGACCGGGAGCGGATCCCGGAGCGAGTCGTTCATGCGCGCGGATCCGGCGCTCACGGGGTGTTCGTTACGGAGCGGAGCATGTCCGAGTTTACGAAAGCTCACTTCCTGCAGGAAGCCGGTCGCGAGACTCCGGTATTCGTTCGTTTCTCGACTGTAATCCACGGTCAGTCTTCGCCGGAGACGGCACGCGATCCGAGAGGCTTCGCGGTGAAGTTCTACACGGAGGAAGGGAACTATGATCTTGTCGGCAATCATCTGCCGGTGTTCTTTATCCGCGCTGCCATCAAGTTTCCGGATATGGTGCATTCCCTGAAGCCTTCGCCGGATAAGAACATTCAGGACCCGGCCCGGTATTGGGATTTCATGACTTTGTCGCCCGAATCGACGCATATGATGACTTGGGTCTTCTCGGATAACGGCACACCGGCGAGCTACCGGCAAATGGACGGCTTCGGGGTCCACTCCTTCAAGTGGATCAATGCCGAAGGCAAGATGACTTACGTCAAATATACCTGGAAATCCAAACAGGGAGTAGTTAATCTGTCGGCGGACGAGGTTCGTGAAGTGCAAGGACGCGATTTTAACCATGCGACACGGGACCTGCATGATCATATCGAGCAAGGGGATTTTCCGCAGTGGGAGCTGAACGTGCAACTGATGCCGGTGGAAGATCTCGATCAGTGGGGCTTCGATCCGCTGGATCCGACGAAGGTATGGCCGGAATCGCATTATCCGCTCCTTCCTGTCGGCACGATGACCTTGAACCGCAATCCGGTGAATTTCTTCGCGGAGGTTGAGCAATCGGCATTCTCTCCGAGCGCACTGGTTCCGGGGATTGAGCCGTCCGAGGATAAACTGCTGCAGGGCCGGTTATTCTCTTACCCGGATACCCAGCGTTACCGGCTTGGCGCGAACTATTTGCAAATCCCGGTCAACTGCCCGTATGCGCCGGTTCGCAATCATCAGCGCGACGGTTTGATGAACGTGATGCAGGACCCATCGCCGGTCAACTATGAGCCGAACAGCTTGGATGAAAGTCCGAAGGAAGATCCGCATTACCAGGATAGCGTCGTTCCGGTAACCGGACAGATCGGCCGCGAGAAAATTGCCAAGACCGATGATTTCACACAGGCCGGTGAATTGTACCGCAGCTTTACGCCGGAAGAGCAGGATAACCTGATCAGCAACCTGGTGAATGACCTGAAGCAAACGACGGAACAAACCCGGATGCGCGCCATCTGCAACTTCTTCCGTGCCGATGTCCAGTACGGCATGCGGCTTGCTCAAGCGCTGGGCGTGGACATCAGCGGTTTCATTCCGGCAGCAGGTGCAGGTGATGCTCAAGAGCAAGAGGCTTAAGCAAAATCGAATGAAATTAGAAAAAACGTAAAGAAAGACGGGATCCGTGGAGGGTTCCGTCTTTTTTTGCAGTAATGTTATATAAAGGGCGTCAGATGGAAAATGAGCAATGAGCAATGAGCAATGAGCAATGAGCAATGAGCAATGAGCATTGAGCATTGAGCAATGAGCATTGAGCAATGAGCATTGAGCGGCCCCGGACCAATTCCCATTGGATAAATCCAATGGGAATTCCAAATAAGGCCTTATTCTAGGATCTCCATTGGATATATCCAGTCCGTTCCTTGGAATATCGTTGTTTTCCTTGATTTTGACGATGTTCCATTGGATATTTCCATTTGAAATTGATTTTGTAGAGATTGGATGCGGATTTGATTGGATATATCCAATTGGAATGAGCACGGTGAGTTAAGAGCTACGGAGTAAGGATTAAAATGAACTCATCGCACCGGACCTTCCGGGCTTGCCCGGATAATTACAATAACTAACGGAAGGGGAATAAGCGAATGATTGGGAACAACGGTTATAGCAATTCAAACAATCCAAACAATCCAAACAATCCAAGCGAAGCAACCGGTCAGTTCAGCCACAAAGAGCCCGTCATCACCTTAAGGGATTTAAGAATGAGGTTTGGAGAGAGGTACGTCTTGAACGGGATTGATTTGGATGTGTTCCCCGGGCAAATTATCGGATACATCGGCCCTAATGGGGCAGGCAAGAGCACCACGGTGAAAATCATGCTGGGTCTGGTAGAGAGGTATACCGGCGAGGTGCGCGTATTTGGAGCGAGCCCGAGTGACGGAGGGGTGGATTACAAGAAACGAATCGGCTATGTGCCGGAAGTCGCGGAAATGTACGATACGTTAACGGCAAGGGAATATCTTACGTTTATCGGTGAGTTGTACGGGTTGGCCGCAGAAGATGCGGAGAGCAAGGCGCGTCGTTTGATGGAGATGTTCGGATTGCGGGATGTAATCAATGTACGGATCGCCACCTTTTCCAAGGGGATGAAACAGAAGGTGCTGATCATTTCAAGTCTGCTGCATAATCCGGATATCCTGTTCCTGGATGAGCCGCTTAGCGGGCTGGATGCGAACAGCGTCATGGTGGTGAAGGAGATTCTCGCCTTGTTGGCCGCGCAGGGGAAGACGATCTTTTATTCCTCGCATATCATGGACGTCGTGGAGAAGATCAGCGACCGGATTATCCTGCTGGACGGCGGGAGAATTGTGGCGGACGGCAGCTTCGAGCAATTGCAGGGTCAAAGCCAGGAAGGGTCGCTGGAGCAAATTTTCAATCAACTGACCGGTTTTAACGAGCATCGGGAGATCGCGGAGCAGTTTGTGTCGATCGTACAAGAGGTATAGCCGATGAACGAGATGAGATCGCTTCGGGTGCTTGACCGGTTCCGAAAGTTGTTTGACAAGCTCGGGGTGAACTACCCCGTCATGCGGCGCATTCTTCAAGTTAAGCTGACGATGGACGGAAGAAGAGTGCCCACCATTATCGGCAAGTCCCGGAAAAAGGATCAGCAAGACGGCGGGACGGAGAAGAACCAGTTCTTCGGTTCTTTATGGCTGTACTTGATCTTTGGTGCGTTCAGTTCCATGTTTGTAGCGCTCGGAGACAACTTTATTTTTCAGATGAGCCTTGTCTTCGGCATATTCATGTTCATGATCATGACCTCGCTAATTTCGGATTTCTCCTCCGTACTGCTGGATATCCGAGACCGGAACATTCTATCCACCAAGCCGATAAATCGTAGAACGATTGCGATGGCCAAGATGCTGCACATCTGCTTCTATATGTTTTTCCTGACCGGAGCGATTGCGGTCGTCCCGCTGGTGGTAGGGCTTATCCGCCATGGTGTCGGATTTTTCCTGCTCTTTCTGGCGGAGTTGATTGTGATGGATTTGTTGATCGTCGTATTTACAGCGTTGATTTATCTGGGTGTGCTTAAATTATTTGACGGGGAGAAGCTGAAGGATTTCATCAATTATGTTCAGATCGGACTCACGATCGGAATTGCGCTTGGCTATCAGCTGTTGGTCAGGCTGTTCGATTTTGTAGATTTGCAGGTGATGTTTCATCCTAAATGGTGGCAATTTGTTATCGTTCCAATATGGTTCGGCGCGCCGTACGAGGTTTTGCTGCATGGGGATTTCCATCCGTTGTACCTCTTGTTTTCCCTGTTGGCTGTATGCGTTCCGATCCTGGCATTTATGTTATACCTCAAACTGATGCCGTCACTGGAAAAAAATCTGCAAAAGCTGGCTGACCCGGGAAGCCGTAAAAAGGAAGGTACGGGAAAATGGCTTAGAACGATTTCCGGTTTGCTGGGCTCAAGCCCGCAGGAGCGGGTATTTTTCAGGTTTGCCTGGACGATGATGGGAAATGAACGGGAGTTTAAGCTTAAAGTGTACCCGTCGCTGGGGTTCTCCCTGATTTTTCCCTTTATCTTTTTGTTAACGAGCGGCATGGAGCACGGATTATCGGGATTGCCGGGGACGAAGCTGTATCTGTTTATATACTTTTGCGCGATGTTGGTCCCAAATGTCATCTTGATGCTGAAGTATTCGGGCAGCTACAAGGCGGCTTGGATCTACCGGGTTTTGCCGATCGGAGATTTCACTCCGGTATACCGGGGCACGCTGATTGCCGCTGTAGTCAGGCTGATTTTGCCGTTGTATGCGGTGATAGGGACGGTGTTTGCAATCCTGTTTGGAGCGAATATCATTCCCGATCTGATCGTGGCGGGGCTCGCTATACTAGCGTATACGGTGCTGTCTTTTGCATATTTAAGCAAAGCGCTTCCCTTCTCTGAACGCTTTGAAACCGCACAGCAGAGTGACGGACTGCGAATGATTCCGCTGATGCTGTTGCTCCTGGGTTTTGGGATGGTGCATTTTGCAGCGACTCTGGTCAGCTTTGGCGTATATGTGTATGCGGCGGTGCTGTTGGCGGCCAATTGGGTATTATGGCAAAAGGCGTTTAGTGGGAAGTCATAATCGTATGAGAGAGAAGGGATGATTGGAATGGATGCTAGAACGCAAGAATCTTCCCGGCGGCAACGCCGGGAGGGACCGAGAATCAGCCGGGAGAAAGCAACGATCAAATATATGATCTTGATCTATTGCAAAGGAATACATAAAGAAGGGCCAAAGGAAAGCGGTTTGTGTCCGGAATGCCGGGACCTGCATCGTTATGCGATGAACCGCTTGACCTTTTGCCGATTTGGAGAGGATAAATCTACCTGTGTCTCCTGCCCGGTACATTGCTATGGCCCCGATCCACGGGACAAGATCAAGCAGGTGATGCGGTACGCCGGCCCGCGCATGCTGTGGTCCCATCCGGTGCTGACGGTTCGGCATATGATGGATGGACGGAAATCCAAGGCAGACCTACCTAGCTGACACACTTTTTTCACAACCCAAATAGGACAAGCAAAGTCGCGCCAGGACTGGACTTTTTGGACTTTGTTCACCAATGTGACATCTGCTATGTGATTCTTGTCACAAAATTATTACTTTTTAGCCGTGAATCTTCATTTTTCCGTGATAGAATTCACATTAGTTAAGAATTAATATTGTGTGAGAAAGAGGGAAGAGAAATTATGGATCCGTTAGTGCTTGCGAGACTTCAATTTGCGGCGACAACGATTTTTCACTTCTTCTTTGTGCCCTTGTCCATTGGTCTGGTTCTCCTGATCGCGATCATGGAGACGATGTATGTCGTCAAAGGCAAAGAGGAATACAAGAAGATGGCGAAGTTCTGGGGTAAATTGTTCCTCATTAACTTTGCGGTGGGCGTTGTTACGGGTATTATTCAGGAGTTCCAGTTCGGGATGAACTGGTCGGACTACTCCCGGTTTGTAGGTGACGTTTTTGGGGCCCCTCTGGCGGTGGAAGCTCTGTTTGCTTTCTTTATGGAGTCCACTTTTATCGGGCTGTGGATCTTCGGCTGGGACCGCTTGTCCAAAAAAGTCCATATGATTTGTATCTGGCTGGTGGCACTCGGAACGACGATGTCGGCGTTCTGGATTCTGGCTGCCAACTCTTTCATGCAGAGACCGGTTGGCTTTGAGATCAACAATGGGCGTGCGGAAATGAACGATTTCTTTGCGCTGATCGGTAACGGTCAATTGTGGGTGGAATTTCCACATACCGTGCTGGGTGCCTTTGCAACAGGCGCATTTATGATTACAGGCATCAGTGCCTATAAAATGCTGCGTAAGCAGGATGTGCAATTCTTCAAAAAATCGTTCACGATCGCTGTAATCGTCGGCCTGATTGCTTCTTTCTCTACCGCGTTGTTCGGCCATCAGCAGGCGCAGTACCTGGTTGAGACACAGCCGATGAAAATGGCGGCCTCCGAAGGACTTTGGGGTGAAAGTGGAGACCCTGCTCCTTGGACGGTTTATGCACACATCGATTCCGAGAATGAGAAGAATAATTTTGAAATCAAGATTCCTTATTTGCTTAGCTTCTTGTCTTACAGTTCGTTTTCGGGCGAAGTTAAAGGTATGCATCAACTGCAAACCGAGTATGAAGAAGCTTACGGCCCTGGGGATTACATTCCTCCGGTTCGCACGACCTTCTGGAGCTTCCGGATTATGATCGTCGCCGGCTGTCTGATGATTGCTTTCGGGTTATACGGTGCCTATCTGGCATGGCGCAAGAAGCTTGAACAACCGAACAAGTTTTTCTACCGTTGTATGCTGTGGGGCATTTCGCTTCCGTTTATCGCCAACACGGCAGGTTGGGTCATGACGGAATTCGGGCGTCAGCCATGGACGGTATTCGGATTGATGCAGACGAAAGACAGTATTTCGCCTAGCGTTACATCAGGGCAACTGCTATTCTCCCTAATTGCTTATTGCTTGATTTACACGGCATTGGCTATCGTAATGGTTTACCTGTTCGTGAAAACAATCAAGAAGGGTCCGAACGCTGTAGCCGATTCTGATGACCATTCGTCAGATCCATTCTCGAAGGAGGGATACCACCATGTCTCTTAATGAACTTTGGTTTGTGCTTGTGGCCGTATTGTTCATCGGTTTCTTCTTCCTTGAAGGATTTGACTTCGGGGTCGGAATGAGTACTCGTTTTCTCGCTAAGAATGATATGGAGCGCCGCGTGCTGATTAATTCGATCGGCCCGTTCTGGGATGCTAACGAGGTATGGCTGCTGACTGCCGGGGGCGCGATGTTCGCGGCATTCCCGAACTGGTACGCCACGATGTTCAGCGGGTACTATACTCCGTTCGTAGTCCTTCTGCTTGCGCTGATTGCGCGCGGAGTGGCGTTTGAATTCCGTGGAAAAGTCGAGAATGGAAAGTGGAAGGGAACGTGGGATGTTGCTATTTTCCTCGGCAGTCTGTTGCCTCCGTTCCTGCTCGGCGTCGTTTTCTCCGGCCTGCTCAAGGGCCTGCCGATTGATGGCGATATGGAGATGAAGGCCGGACTGTTCGATATGGTTAATATATATACAGTGGTAGGCGGGATTACCGTCGTTGTGCTGTGCCTGGTACACGGGCTCATGTTTACTTCGTTGCGTACGACCGGTGCTTTACGGGATCGTGCCCGGAAGCTTGCGCACAAGCTGTTGATTCCGCTGGCCGCCCTGTTTGTCATCTTTGCCGTCATGACTTACTTCCAGACGGATGTATTTGAAGTTCGCGGATTGCCTCTCGGTTTGATGGCCGTAGTCGGTCTGGTCTGCTTCCTGCTTGCGGGAATGTTCATGTCCAAGCAAAAAGACGGGTGGGCATTCGGCATGACGGGCGCTCTGATCGTGCTTTCGATCTCCGGCGTATTTGTCGGGTTGTTCCCGCGCGTGATGGTCAGCTCGATTAGTGATGCATTTTCGCTTACGATTCATAATGCGGCATCCGGCCATTACTCGCTGAAAGTCATGACGATCGTAGCTTTGACGTTGCTGCCGTTCGTACTGGGATATCAGATTTGGAGCTACTTTGTTTTCCATAAACGTGTTCACGAAAAGGAGCATTTGGAGTACTAATGGGCAAGGGACTAATGAAATACAAAGGGATCAAGCCGGTAATGATTATGATGGCCGGCCTGACCCTGATCCAAACGATTGCCATTATACTGCAGGCAAAATGGCTGGCGGAGGTCATCTCCGCCCTCTTTGCCGGCGCCAAGTTGCAGGAACAGACCGGCGGGATCGGCCTGTTCTTGCTTGCTTTTATGGTCCGGCAGGGATGCGGGCTGCTGATGCAGAAGACGGCCTACCGGTTTGCCGAGCAGACCGGACAGTCGCTGCGGAAGCAAGTGCTGTCCAAGCTGTTTGAACTTGGCCCCCGCTTTGCAGGTCAGGAAGGTACGGGGAATCTCGTCACCCTCGTGCTCGAGGGCGTCACGAAATTCCGTAACTATCTGGAGCTGTTCTTGCCGCGTATGTTGGCGACGGGGATTACGCCGGTGTTGGTTTGGTTGTACGTATTTACCTTGAACAAAACTTCTGCCGTCATCCTATTGGTGACGATGCCGATACTGATCATATTCATGATTCTGATCGGATTGGCTGCCCGCAAGCAAACGGAGCGTCAGTTGCAGACTTACCGCACGTTGTCGAATCATTTTGTCGATTCGCTGCGCGGTTTGGAAACGCTGAAATTCCTTGGACGCAGCAAGGGACACATCGATTCCATCGAACGGGTCAGCGATTCTTATCGCTCCGCAACGATGCGGACATTACGCGTAGCGTTTCTATCCTCGTTTGCATTGGATTTCTTTACGATGCTGTCGGTGGCATCCGTGGCGGTAAGTTTGGGGCTGCCGTTAGTGCAGGGCCGGATTGAGCTGTTGCCTGCGCTGACGGTGCTTATCCTGGCGCCGGAATACTTCCTGCCGGTGCGGATGGTCGGCGCGGATTTTCACGCAACGCTCGACGGCAAAGAAGCCGGCGAAGCGATGGAGTCGATCATCGGCGCAGCGGAGGAAGAAGCGGCCAAGGTAGCGCCGGTTCCGGCGGGTGCCGATTTGCGCTGGACACCGCAAAGCACTATGGTGCTGCGCGGCGTGGGCCTGACGCATGAGGCCAAAAGAGGTCCGGATGAGAACGCCGGAGATGTGGCAGGGAAGGCTGAAGAGGCCGGGGCTGCAACGGCCGATAATGCAGCTATGGCCGGGGACTTGGCGGCGGTGCCGCAACCGGATGGGGTGCGTGGAAGCAACGAGATTGAAGAGGAAGTGAAGGAAGCCGACATTGTTGAGGAGGCTGCTCAAGCGGGGAACGCGGATTATGCCATAGAGGCGGGAGTCCGGCCTTCCCTGGATGGCGTAGATTTGGAGATTCGCGGAATGGGCCGGATCGGCGTGATCGGCGAGAGCGGAGCCGGCAAGTCGACCTTGATCGATGTGCTGGGCGGATTCCTGCGGCCGACGGCGGGAAGCATTGAGCTGAACGGTACCGTGCTGGGCGACTTAAGCCCGGTCGGGTGGCGGGAGCAGATTACGTACATTCCGCAGAAGCCTTATATATTTAGCGGCTCCTTGGCGGACAATATCGCCTTCAACAAGCCGGGTGCTTCGCCCGCCGAGGTGAAGGCTGCTGCCGAGGCCGCGGGGCTTGGCACGCTGATTGCAAGCCTGCCGGGTGGGCTGGACGAGCCCATCGGCGGCGGCGGGCGTCCGCTCAGCGGCGGGCAGGAGCAGCGCGTGGCGCTGGCCCGGGCGCTGCTGAGCGAGCGGCCGGTCATCTTACTGGATGAACCGACCGCCCATCTCGACATCGAGACGGAGTATGAATTGAAGGAGACGATGCTGCCCTTGTTCGAAGGGAAGCTCGTCATTCTGGCAACCCACCGCCTGCACTGGATGCGGGATATGGATCGCATCATCGTCATGGAACAGGGGCGGGTTGCCGAAACGGGCTCCCATGAAGAACTCATGGCACGCCAAGGCACTTACTACCAATTGGCGGCACTGCAGCGGGAGGGGTTACGATGAAGGAACAGGGACAGCAGGGACAAGAGCGGCTGGCAGGGCGGGAACAACCGGCTCGACGGGAACCGTGGATTACCCCCTACCTCCGGATGTATAGCGGCCGGTTTGCGCTTTACCTGATTCTCGGCGTAATGACGCTATTGGCGGCTTCGATGCTGATGTTCACCTCCGGTTTTCTGATCTCCAAATCTGCGACCATGCCTTACAACGTGCTACTTGTGTATGTGCCGATCGTTGGTGTGCGGGCCTTTGGGATCGGGCGCGCCGTGATCCACTATGTGGAACGGCTGGTCGGCCATGATGCGGTGCTGCGGATCCTCTCCAAAATGCGGGTACGATTGTACCGCATTCTTGAGCCGCAGGCTTTGTTTATCCGGTCCCGTTACCGGACCGGAGACATTCTCGGGGCACTCGCCGATGATATCGAACAATTGCAAAATGTGTATATCCGCACGGTGTTCCCAAGTCTGATCGCCTTGGTGCTATATGCAGCCGCGGTGATTGCCCTCGGTTTCTTCGACTGGACATTTGCGTTGTTAATCGCTTTGTATATTTTGATTCTGGTTGCCGTACTCCCTTATATTTCACTGATCCTGACCCGAAAGATGGATACGGAAGTGAAGCGGGAACGGAACGGCTTGTATCAGAAATTGACCGATGCCGTGATGGGAATCGGCGACTGGGTGATCAGCGGAAGATCGGCGGATTTCCTGCATGAATACGAACAGGATGAAGCAGCCGTCATGCACAAGGAACGGAAGCTAAGAGCTTGGGCCCGCTGGCGGGGACTGATCGGCCAGCTCGTAGTGGGGCTCGCGGTCGTATCGATGATTTACTGGTCCGGCGGCCAAGCGGCGGCTGGCCAGATCGACTATACGCTCATCGCCGCCTTTGTACTGGTTGTCTTTCCGTTGGCCGATGCGTTCCTCCCGGTGTCGGAGGCGGTTCAACGCCTACCCGAATACCGGGAGTCGCTGAACCGGCTGGAGCGGATTTCAGGCGGCGGTGACGGCAGCGGTGAAGGTAGGGCCGAGGGCCGTAGACCGGCGGGATCAACCGGCCGGAAGGGCCGCCGCAGCGAGGATTTAGGCGGCGTCTCCGTGTCGCCGGAGGCGATCGCCGGGGCTGCTTCCAGCGCGCATCTGAAGCTGGAGCAAGTCCGCTTTGCCTATGTCGCCGGTGACAGCAATTCCGTCGACGGCGTAACGCTGGACATCCCGCAAGGCAAGCGGGTTGCGGTGATCGGCCGCAGCGGAGCAGGCAAGTCGACGCTGCTGAAGCTGATCCAGGGGGCCATCGCGCCTGCGGCGGGCGCGATCACCATCAACGGAATGCCGCCAGCCGATTTCGGCGATGACGGCATTCCGCGGATCATCTCCGTGCTGAACCAGAGCCCGCATTTGTTCGACACCACGGTGGCGAACAATATCCGGCTCGGGCGTCCGGACGCGGAGATGGAGGAGATTGCCCGCGCAGCGGAGCTGGCGCAGCTCGGCGGGCTGCTCGCCGGTCTTCCGCAAGGGCTGGATACGCCGATGCGGGAGACCGGCCAGCGCTTCTCCGGCGGGGAGCGGCAGCGCGTCGCCTTGGCGCGCGTCCTGCTGCAGAACACGCCGGTGTTGATCCTCGACGAGCCGACCGTTGGGCTCGACCCGCGCACCGAGCGCGAGCTGTTGTCGACCATCTTCCAGTCGACGACGGGCAAGACGCTCGTCTGGGTGACCCACCATCTGGTGGGCGCAGAAGAGATGGATGAGATTATCTTCATGGAGCACGGCCGCATCCTGATGCGCGGCACCCATGCCGAATTGATGGATCGTGAACCGCGCTACCGTAACTTGTACCACTTGGATTGTCCTGGAGACTGATGGGGATTCCGCGCCATGATGCCATACTATGCCGGGCATGCCATATTGCGCCGAGCTATGTACCAATGACGTGCCATGCCGCGCAATGACGTGCCATGTTGCGCCGTGTCATGTCGCCATGCCGGACCGCGCCGCACCGATAATTAACTGGAAAACCTCCAGCTAATTTGAGAAGGGCGGAAGAAACAGGAGAAATAACTGGAAAACCTCCAGTTATTTCGGTACTCTGTGGCGCCAATCGTCTCTTATAGTAAAATTAACTGTAGGATTTACAGCTAAATGATGCATATACGCAATATGGCTGTAATTAACTGTAGGTTTTACAGTTATTAAGTAACGATAGGCAATCAATAGTAATCAACAGCATAACCCAAAGGTTAGATCAAGGATTTCCTCCGGGTCTAACCTTTTTTTTGTATTCCCTACTGCCCCGGAAGCGGCAAAGCAGCTTGCGGAGTCTTTAAGGCTTCCGTTCCGTGAGCTTACCCGATATAATGGGGGATAATTAAATCGATATTACATGATGTGGAAGTGTTACTTTAACATATTGAACTCGAAGTGGAATTTACTTTTTGCGCAAGGTACCTGCATATTTGGGAAATTTGCATTGCGTGAGATGTTCGCCGCATTAGGTGAGATATTTGCGTCGTGTGAGGCACGTGGGAGATTTCGCATTATGTGAGATATTCACCGGATGGTGAGGTAGTCGTATGTGCGTGAGATATTCGCTTGCGCGAGTTATCGGCGGGAAATGGAGGAGGCAAAATGGAACTCAGGCAAATCCAATATTTCATCGAGGTTGCGAAATTGGAGCACGTAACTGAAGCATCTTATGCGCTGCATGTATCGCAGTCGGCGGTGAGCCGGCAAATTTTTAAGCTGGAGTCGGAGCTTGGTGTGGATTTGTTCATCCATGAAGGCCGAAAAGTGAAGTTAACGCCGATCGGCCGGCTATTCTTGGAGCATATGGAGCATCTTATGAAGGTGATAGAGAATGCTCAGCAAGAGATCAGCGAGTATCTGGACCCCGAACAAGGGATCGTCCGGATCGGATTTCCGAGCAGTCTGGCTGCGCAAATGATTCCAAAGATTGTTTCGGCTTTTCGGGAGCAGTACCCGTTAGTTCATTTTCAATTGCAGCATGGCTCTTACAAGGAACTGATAGAGTGGGTGGAGAAGGGTGACATGAATTTGGCGATCATGGGGCCTGTTCCGCACAATGGTTCGCAAATCAAGAGCTCTGTTCTGTTTCAAGAGAAGTTTGTTGCTTTGCTTCCAGCCAGTCACCATTTAGCGGGGCAAACCTCGGTCAAGCTGAGCGAGCTAAAAGAGGATTTGTTCGTACTGTTCCCTGAAGGGTTTGTGTTGAGGGAGATTGTGGTGGAGGCATGCGCCAATATCGGGTTTCAGCCCAAAGTTACGTTTGAAGGTGATGATTTGGATGCGATCAAAGGGCTGGTCTCCGCAGGACTGGGGCTTACCGTATTGCCTGAAATAGCGCTTAGCGAGCATATTGCATCCTCTATAGTCATTCTGCCGATCACGGAACCGCGGGTAACAAGAGATGTGGGTGTGATTATTCCCGCGAATCGGGAGCTTCCGCCGACGGAGAAGTTATTTTATGATTTTTTGCAAAAAATCGCTCCTGAATTAGGATTTCCGGAATAAAGTGTGCCGAGTAAATTTTGAACATTTGACGTCAAAAATACTGCTTAAAACAGTCATAATCGCAGAATATGATAAGTGAATTGGGACAAACTATGAGGAAATTCACTAATATTAGTCATTAAGTTTAATACTTAGTGACTATTTTTGTTGAAAATATGTTACAATGGATGACGGGTTGTTTACTTCTTAATTGTTCAAATTTTCACTAATTCAACTTACTTGGTTAAGTTGTGGAGGGCATTGGGTCCCGAATCAACCCAAAAATTCAAGCATTGAGGCTTATTGCAAAGGAGAATTGGTATGTCAGAACCGACCACAGAAACAAACTCTGCACAAGAAACGATTGTTTCGTCCACCGACAATGCGGGACGGGATATTGTTGATCAACTGCTCAAGCCTGAAGTTCAGGAATCCTTGACGGCCCTGGTTCAGCAGCTTCCTAAATTGACCGAATTGGTTAACTTGATGACGAAATCTTATGATTTTGCCAAAGCAGTGGCTACAGACGAAACTTTAAAGAGCGATACGATCGGGGCGATTACGGAAATTGCCGGACCGGTCACACACAAAGTCAAGAATCTTGCGGCTACTGTTATTGAAGCCAAAGACCGTGCCGATGATAGCCAGGAAGTTATCGGTCTTTTCGGGCTGCTCAAAATGCTTAAAGATCCGGAAGCGCAGAAGCTGTTCCGTTTCGTGAATGCTTACCTTCAGGTTGCCGGTGAGAAAAGTAAACAAAAATAAAGTCAGAGTATGACTTACGCGACTTGCATGACTTGAACAAACATCTTATTTTGTCAGAACGGAGGACGGAGAATTACTATGTCTAAACATATTGTCATCCTGGGTGCCGGTTACGGCGGTGTACTGAGTGCTTTGAACGTACGTAAATATATGACTAAAGAAGAAGCACGGGTTACCGTAGTGAACCAGTATCCAACACACCAAATTATTACTGAACTGCATCGTCTTGCTGCAGGCAGTATCGCTGAACGTGCGGTAGCCTTACCGCTGGATAAGCTGTTCAAGGGAAAAGACATCGATCTTCGCATCGCGAAGGTGGAGAAATTCTCGGTAGACAGCAAGGAAGTGAAACTGTCCGACGGTACGGTTCTTTCGTACGATGCGCTCGTTGTCGGCCTTGGTAGCATCACTGCTTACTTCGGAATTCCGGGGCTTGAGCAGTACAGCATGGTTCTCAAATCGGCGGAGGATGCAAACCGTATTCATCGTCATATTGAAGAGCGGATTGCGGAGTATGCTAAATCGAAGAATCCTGCGGATGCTGCTATTCTTATCGGCGGAGGCGGTTTGACCGGGGTTGGACTCGTTGGA
>DJTQ01000299.1 GCA_002439285.1 Paenibacillaceae bacterium UBA6304 | reverse complement strand
CGCTTGGCATCGGAAAGATCTTTGGCGGCACCTTTTCCAGCGCCTTCTCCATAAATTTGGCGAAGATCGGTGCCGCCAGGCGCGACTCGGCCGTGCCGAGCGTCTTGCCCTTGTCGTAGCCGATCCACACCGCCGTCGACAGCTCCGGCGTAAAGCCGACCAGCCACGCATCCGTGCTGGTTGTCCCAGTCTTACCGGCCACCGGCCGTTTAATCTCGGCCGATACCCGGTTGCCGGTGCCGCCGGTTTCAAACACGCTCTCCATGAGCTGTGTAAGCACATAGGCGGCGGCCGGCTCGATCACTTGCTCCTGCTCCTTCGTTTGCGGAGCCTTGTAAAGCGTATGCCCTTCCTCATCCGTAATTTTCAGCACAGCGACAGGCGTAACCCTCTGTCCTTGATTGCTGATGACGGAGAACGCGGCGGCCATTTCAAACGGGCTGATCGGGGAGGTGCCCAGCGCCAACGAAGGCACCGCCGCCAACGGGCTGGTGATCCCCATTTTTTTGCCCAGCTCGATGACCTGATCCGCACCTACCGTCAGAATGGTGTTTACCGCATAGATATTGTCGGACGCCGCAATGGCCCTGCGCATATCAATTTCGCCCAGATACTTGTCGCCGTAGTTTTTCGGGCTGTACGTCTTACGATTATCGTCATAGTGGAATAACGTCGGCTGGCTGTTAAAAGTGCTGGCGGCCGTCATTTTTTTCGAGGCCAGAGCGGTGAGATACATGATTGGTTTAAAGCTGGATCCGGGCTGCCGGGTTGTGGCGAATACATGATTGTATTGACTCGTCCCGTAATTCACTCCGCCTACAAGTGCTTTGACATAGCCGTTTCGCGGATCAATGGAGACAAGTGCTGCTTCCAGTTCCGGGCTGTTTTGAAGCTCGGAGGCGACGGCGGCCTCGGCGGCCTGTTGCGCGTCCATGTCCAGCGTTGTATAGATGCGCAGCCCGCCGTGCTCCAGCAAGCTTTCTTCAAAACCGAGATCATGCACCACAATATTCCGGATATAGTCCCGGAAATAGGGGGCCTCCTCCGTACGGGTCCGTTGCTGCGGAGAGCGGAAGGACAGCAAATGGTCATAGGCTTCGTCGGCTTGAGCCTGAGAGATCGCCCCCGTTTGCACCATGGCGGATAGGACGATTTTTTGCCGGTCCTTGGCATTCTTCATATGGTTGTAAGGGGAATAATAGGTGGGACCCTTTGGGATACCGGCCAGAATTGAGCTTTCGGCCAACCCCAGGTCCTTTGCGGACTTGCCAAAATACATTTGCGAGGCGGCCTCAATGCCATAAGCTCCTCGCCCATAGTAAATTTCATTAAGGTACATATTCAGAATTTCGTCTTTGCTATATTTCATTTCCAACTGTGCCGTGAATTTAGCCTCTTTAAGCTTGCGCGACCACGTGCGTTCATGGGAAAGATATAGATTCCGGGCCAACTGCTGACTGAGGGTACTAGCTCCTTGGACCTTATCCATCTCTTTTAAATTGACGAGCAGCGCCCGCAGCATTCCCTTAACATCGAAGCCGAAATGATCGTAGAATTTCCGGTCTTCCACCGCCAGAGTCGCTTTGATTAACCACGGCGATATTTCATCCAGATCTACAGACTTCCGGTTACGCTCGCTACTGGAAAAAACCGTAACAGCCTGCCCCTTGAGGTCGATCAGCTGTGAATTTTTGGCCGAATCGGCTGGGGGAAGACTGACTTGCGATAAATATAGCAATAGAATGCCGAAAAGGGCGGCCCCGAATAGGCATGTAAAGAACGTATATTTCATTAACCTTAGGAGCCGGCTGCGCCGTGGTTTGCGTTGACTGCGGATAAGTTTGTGCATAACGGGCCTCCTTTGTTATTCTCCACGGAATGCAAATTAAGCTCAAGCAGCATCATTCCTGTCCTGTAAAATACTGCCTGATCCTAATCCTAGTATGGGATAGATTATTAAGGTTATTCATGAGGGAGATAAAGAGATCTTCATATTAAGAAGTAGAATCGCGATTCGGGTGTGGGTGTAACATGCATAATTGGGTATAGAAACGGTGAAGCTTCCGAAATAGGCAGCGATTGTAGAGGATTTTACGTGCCCGCCTTCCATCCCTTTACTAGTCCATCTTCTATAGCGGAAATATCTGGCGGAAATCACTCGCACAGCGAACACCAACTGTGTTATTATCAATTTTGTTTGGCATGGGTGAACGATGATTCAAACACTATTCTGGCGGAAAGAAGGGTTGTACGATGGAATTGTGGTATACGGAGAAGCAAACGCCCGTCTTCGGCATCACAGCAAAAATTCGTGAGACTTTAGTGACGGAGAAGACGGATTTTCAAGACCTGGCGATGATCGATACCGAGGAGTTCGGACGGATGCTCGTGCTCGACGGCATGGTGATGACTACGGTTAAGGACGAGTTTGTTTATCATGAGATGGTGGCCCACCCGGCGCTGTTTACCCATCCGAATCCTAAGCATGTGCTTGTTGTAGGAGGCGGCGATGGCGGGGTGATCCGCGAAGTGATCAAGCATCCCCAAGTGGAAAAGGCCGTTCTCGTTGAAATCGATGGAAAAGTAATCGAATATTCGAAAAAATACTTACCGGAAATCGCCGGCGAACTGGACAACCCCCGGGTTGAGGTTCAGGTGAACGACGGATATATGCATATTATCGAAAGCAAGAACAAATACGATGTGATCATGGTCGACTCGACCGAACCGGTGGGCCCGGCGGCTCCGCTGTTTGAGCGCGGTTTTTACCAAGGCATTTACGAGGCGCTTAAGGAAGATGGCATTTTCGTGGCACAAACGGATAACCCTTGGTTCAAGGCCGACCTGATTCAAAAGGTTAACAAAGACGTCAAAGAAATCTTCCCGATCGTCCGCGTATATGGTGCCAACATTCCTACGTATCCTAGCGGTTTGTGGACGTTCACTATGGGCAGCAAAAAGTATGATCCGCTCGAAGTCGACGAGACGAAGATCCCGGAGCTCGATACGAAATACTACACGCCACGTTTGCATAAGGCAGCCTTCGTGCTGCCGAAATTTGTGGAAGATCTTGTGAAATAGAGGGAGAGAAACGAGAATGAAACTGGATCAAGCTTATTCAGGCAACGTGTTTATTTGTAGTTCCGAGGACTATGCGTCCTCCAAAGCGGTCATTTACGGGATGCCGATGGATTTCACGGTCAGCTACCGTCCGGGTTCCCGGTTCGGCCCGGCCCGCATTCGCCAGGCCTCGGTTGGACTGGAAGAATACAGTCCTTACCTGGACAAGAGTATTCTGGACGCGACCTATTTCGATGCGGGAGATCTCCTGCTGCCGTTCGGTAACGCCGGACGCAGCTTGGAGGTAATCGGGGAGTATGTCCGCGGCCTGCTGGGCGACGATAAATTCCCGATCGGCCTCGGTGGTGAGCATCTTGTGACTTGGCCGGTGATCCAGGCGATGTATGAGAAGTATCCCGACCTGGCGCTGATCCATATCGACGCGCATGCCGACTTGCGCGAGCATTATGAGGGAGAGCCGCTGTCCCACTCGACACCGGTCCGTAAAGCGGCTGAACTGATGGGCGGCAAAAATATCTATCAATTCGGTATCCGTTCGGGCTCCAAAGAGGAATTCCTTTACGGACGCGAAAATATCAACTTTTATCCGTTCGAGGTAGCTGCCCCGATGAAGAGCGCGCTACCGAAGCTCGGACATCGTCCGGTCTACGTGACGATCGACATCGACGTGCTCGACCCGTCCTGCGCTCCCGGCACAGGAACGGCGGAAGCCGGCGGCATTACCTCGAAGGAATTGCTCGAGGCTGTGCATCTGATCGCGGGCTCCGACGTGAACGTCGTCGGCTGCGACCTCGTTGAAGTGGCGCCGATCTATGATCCGACCGAGCAAACGCAAATCGTCGCGGCGAAACTGATCCGCGAAATGCTGCTGGGGTTTGTGAAGTAGTTATAGATCACCAGAGGTGAGATTAACTCGCTAAAAAATATGAACGGTCGGTCCGGCGTACTTATTCCGGATCGACCGTTTTTTTGCCATTGTTTATTGGTTATTCATCCATTTACAATTTGAGTTAAATAGTTGTCCTCCAATTCTTTCGAATAAGCTTCTATGCTTTTTATAAATTTACGCCATTCAGGGTTTTTAATATAAAAGCTTCTTAGGCTGCTATAGTGAGTTTCATTAATTCCTTGTTCCCCTGAATAGGGAAATGTTTCTTTAATAATCTCTATAACAGAATCCATAATCCCAGACATTAGATAAATACTGTGAGCTTGTCGTTCTGTTAATGTTGTTGTATCGCTAATTGAGAAGCTCTGTTAAATATAATGACCCATCCCATTCATTAATATATCTAATCTATTCCGATCAATAATTTCATCTCCGTATATTTCCTCCCGAACTCTATTTAGATATGTAAAGCTTTCGGATATCGTTGTGAAACAGTCACTAATTTTCTCTGCCCTTATCTTAGATATAGTGCGACTTTTATGTACTTCCTCCAATTGATTTGAAGTATTATAAGAACAAAGAATAATAAAATTAACGTCTTGAAGTATATCTCTGGAGATAAGCTTTTGATATTTTTGCTTGTCATGGTTAACACCATACAAAAAATAGAAAACGCCACACAATAATGTTATGAGAATAGTTAAAATTATGGGGAACTTTATTTTTTTATTCATAATGTGAACCCCCTCTACGATTTAATTAGGAATAGTTTATAAACAAAGTTTTTTATCTTTATACCTCCTAATAATTTTATTCACTTCCATAAATAGTATAAATTAAATTACATAAACTGAATCAGTAAATATCCAAAAACTCTGTTCGCCTTAGCTTAATTAAAAACTGCCCCTTATTGAACTGCCCCTTTAACTGGATATAGTAGTAAAATCGCGAAGTAAAACCCGGCCATCCACTATACACGCACTCCCTATTCGTAAACCTGGTTTGCGGGTAGGGGGTGTTTTTTATATCTGCCGGAAGCCGGCATTTTTCCCTTTCTCCCAAACGGGTAATAGTAAAGTAATGGAGGTGTTGAAATATGAACAAACAACAAATCCGGAGCTGGATCATTCCGATGCTGTGCCTTGGTTTAATCGTCGGCATGTGGGCTGTCCCCGGTTCTCCGGTATCGAAGGCTGCAGCGGCCGAGGCAGGTAAGTGCGGGCAGGGCGATCACGGATTGCTGAGCAAGTTGAAGAAAGACAGAGCGGGTGCAGATCAGGATCCCCTTAAATTCAGCGACATTGATTTTTTGAGCACATCAACAGGACGTGCGGCCGGGAACGGCTTCCTGATTGGCACGTCAGATAGCGGTTGCCACTGGCAGGAAATTTATACGGGGCAGTGGCAATTTGAACAGATTGAGTTCCCGGACAATGTAAAGGGCTGGGCTTTGGCCCGGGCGGGAGAATCGCAGGGGTTCAACCTGATCCGGACCAAAGACGGCGGATCGAAATGGAGTACCGTTCATACTGCGGGTCAATCGTTGCAACGGATCGATGTTCATAACACCGAAACCGTGGTTGGATATACGAGGAATGCGGCCTTTGTGACCAAGGATGGCGGGAGCTCTTGGTCCCGGATTCCTACACCGCCCAATACGCGGGCCGCGTTGTTCCCTGCCGATGGAGCGCTCAAGCGCGGCTGGGCCATGACGGTGAAGCCCGGCGGCGGAATCGAACTGATGGCGACTGCGGACGGCGGACGCCATTGGCGTGAGTCGCTGGCCGTTTCTGGTGGGACCGGCGGCGAAATCTATAGCAGCGGTAATCGAGTTTGGGTGCTAGTGCGCGGGGAATCCGGTATGTCGCAGGTTTCCTACTCCCTTTATGCCAGCCCGGATGACGGGAAGACCTGGACCCGTGTCATCGCGCAGAGCACGGCCGGCGGCGGACCTGCACCCGGTTCGGGGAAAGCTGTAGCGGAGCGGGGACCGGCGAATCCCGGCGGACATCCCGGGAATCTGGTCATCGCAGACGGCGCCGTTTACCTGGCCGGCGGTTCTCCGGCAGCGGGCAAAGCCGGCTTGGGACGCTCTTTTAATGGAGGGAAAACTTGGAACAACGTCCCGGCAACGCTTGCCGGTTTTGAGGCAAAGATTGCCTTTCCGGCGAAGAAAAGCGGTTGGCTCGCCGTCACCAATTCGGATGACGCAGCGATCTATCTCACCAAAGACGGCGGACTTAGCTGGAATATCAAGTTTGACTTATAGAGGTTGTTCATAAAGTCATCTTTTGATCACGAAGCATTTCAGGATCCTTAACCGACATCGAATCTTGAATTCAGGCGGGCCAAGAGGATGCTTTCGAAGTATGTTTCCTTCGGAAACATTTGAGGTGCTCACGTAGGTTTTGCCTACGCTCCGCTCCTCAGTCCCTCCTTCATCCAACCTAAAGCGTTTTGTAAAAATGCACTTCGGAAGCATATGCTTCGGTGCTGAAAAGTCGACTTTTTGAACACGCATTTAAACGGGAAGTAACGGGAAACAAGTATATATAGCTCTATTTAAGCGCATGCGCATAAAGGAAACCCGGTTTTGATTTTTAACCGGGTTTCCTTTTTTTTCTTACTGGGGCGGAACTTCGCCCGTATTGAATTGAAACAATGAACTGGATATAGTAGTACAATAGGAAACAATGTAATATATAGAATGGGGATTTGGGACATGCCGGATCAGAGCAGAGCCAAAATTGTGGTCACTAGCCGCCAGAACGGAGAAGAAACTCTTCAGGAAGTGACGGGAGAGGTTTTTGTCCGGGGGGATACGGCCTACATTAAATATGAAGAACCCGAGCCGGGACCGACCGGGGGGATGACGCGAACGATGGTCAAAATCTCCGGAGGTGAGCTGAAAATCATGCGCCACGGCGAAGTGGAGTCGGAGCAGACGTTTCAGGTCGGACGCAAGCTGCCGGGATTTTACCGTTCTCCGTTTACGAAGTTCAACCTGTCCACGCATACGCAGACGCTAGAGACGCGACTTAACGGTGCCTTTGGACATATTGCTTGGGAATACGATTTATTTGTGTATGAGGAATTGTCGGGACATTTCGCCATTAGTTTACATATACAGGAGGAAGTTTAATCATGAGTCAAAATCCGTTGGAACAAGTCAATCAGGTCTTGAAAGAGGCTGTTATCGAAGCGATAAGCAGCGCCGGCCTGGCGCAGCGCGAAGAAATCCCGGCTATCGTGCTGGAAATACCTAAAGACAAGGCGCATGGGGACTTTGCTACGAACGCGGCTATGCAGCTATCCCGGATCGCAAAGAAAAATCCGCGCCAAATCGCGGAGGAAATTCTGAGCCATCTGGATTATGCCAAAGCCGGCATCGAGAAAGCTGAAATCGCTGGACCGGGCTTTATTAACTTTACGCTCGGCAAAAGCTATCTCTATCCAGTAGTGGAACAGGTTTATGCACAAGGAGAGAATTACGGCCGCATTAACGTTGGCAACGGGCAAAAGGTTGAAGTCGAATTCGTCAGCGCCAACCCTACGGGCAGCTTGCACCTTGGACATGCCCGCGGAGCCGCGGTGGGCGATGTGCTTTGCAACGTGCTTGATTTTGCCGGTTATGAAGTCACTCGGGAATATTACATTAATGATGCGGGCAACCAGGTGGCTAACCTGAGCAAATCGATTGAAGCCCGTTATTTGCAAGAACTGGGCCAGGATGCTGAAATGCCGGAGGACGGCTACCACGGTGAGGATATTAAAGGTTTTGCCAAGGAACTAGTTGCAGAGAAAGGCGATTCACTGCTGGCGCAGTCTCCTGAAGAACGCGAGGCCTTCCTGCGGAAATACGGGTTGGAGAAAGAGCTGGCGAAGATCCAGCGCGATCTCGGCCGTTTCCGTGTCGGCTTTGACGTCTGGTTCAGCGAAACTTCGCTGTATAAGGACGGCCAAGTCGAGACCTCGCTGAAGGAACTGGGCGAAAAGGGACAGACTTATGAGCAGGAAGGGGCGACCTGGCTGCGGACGACCGAATACGGGGATGATAAGGACCGCGTTCTCGTCAAGAACGATGGAACCTATACGTATTTGACGCCGGATATTGCCTACCACCGGAATAAATACGACCGGGGCTATGATCGGATGATCAACATTTGGGGCGCCGACCATCATGGTTATATTCCCCGTGTGAAGGCGGCCATGCAGGCGCTTGGCAAGGATCCGGAAAAGTTGACAGTCTTGATCGCCCAGATGGTGAGCCTGTTCCAGGACGGCGAGAAGGTGAAAATGTCGAAACGGACCGGCAAAGCGGTGACGATGGTCGATCTGATGGATGAAGTCGGCGTCGACGCCATCCGCTATTTCTTTACGATGCGCAGCATGGACTCGCATCTCGACTTCGATATGGATCTCGCGATTTCGACATCCAACGAAAATCCGGTGTATTACGTGCAATATGCCCATGCCCGGATTTGCAGCATTTTCCGTCAGGCGGAAGAACAAGGCGTTGCGATTCCATCGCCGGAGAGCGTGAACTTGCAGAAATTGACGGCAGAACACGAATACGATTTACTGCGCAAAATGGGCGAGCTAACGGAAGAGATCAGCGTTGCGGCCGAGAACTATGCCCCGCATCGCCTCGTGCGCTACGTGTATGAGCTCTCTGCCATGCTCCACAGCTACTACAGAGCTGAGCGCGTCATTACGGAGGACGCGGAGCAAACCGCAGCGCGTCTCGTGCTGTTGGGTGCCGTTCGCACGGTCATTGCGAACGTGCTGAAACTGATCGGCGTGTCCGCGCCGGAGCGGATGTAGCCTATCGCTCACCAGCGTGAAGCTAGCCGCAAATATACAAAAAACCGTCAGGAATTAGGACTTCCCTGACGGTTTTTTGCTGGCTGTGGCGGTTTTGCCGCGCAACAGACGCGCGGCGTTGACCTCGCCGGCGCTAGCCTTTGCCTTAGGCACGGTGGAAGACAAGGGACGGGCTGTGCGGCGCAGCCGTCTCTTAATCTCCCCCGGCGTTAATCCGGGGCGCAGGGCGAGCAGCAGGGCGATCGACCCGCTGACATGCGAGGTCGCCATGGAGGTACCGTTCATTTCCCGGTAGCCTCCGCCAAGCCAGCATGATTTAATTTTCTCCCCCGGTGCGTAAATATCAATACGGGGGCCATAATTGCTGAAGGGCGCGATTCGTCCGTCCTTGCCGGTAGCCCCAACGGAGATGGTATGGGGATAACGTGCCGGATAATCGGCACTTCTGCTTCTTTTGTCGTTGCCTGAGGAGGCCACGACGACAATACCGGCGTTATAGGCTCGGCGGATGGTATTTTGCAGAGATTGGCTTTTGCTCTTCATACCGAAACTCATATTAATGATATGCATGCGGTTTTGAACGCACCAGTCTATGCCCAGAATAATATCGGATACATAGGCGGAGCCGTTGTGATCAAATGCTTTTACAGGATAGATCAGGGAGCGGGGAGCTACACCCATCATACTCTTGGATCCGCCCGAGGCGGCAATGGTCCCGGCGATATGCGTGCCATGACCGTTATCGTCGTAGGGAAGGCTTATTTGATTCAGCAGATTGACGCCTCTGGCCAGGGAATGCCGGAGATCGGGGTGGCTGAAGTCGGCTCCCGTGTCAATGACTCCAATGCGGATCTGGTTACCGGTCGAGACCGACCAGGCATCGGGAGCACCGATCTTTCGAATCCCCCAAGGGGTTCCTGTCGCCATTTCTTTACTCGGCGTCACGGTGGAGTGGACGGCAACTCGTGCGTCTTCTTCGACGAGCAGACCGAAACGCCCCCAGGTTCCCGCCTCGCGCCAAGATAATGGACAGAATAGCGCCTGAAGCAGGGAAGAAGTACGCACCTGCTTCAAAGCCGGATAGCGGCGTCGCTGCCCTCGTAGCTGTGCCACAAATTCGGCGAATAGCGCCGGATGGGTAAAGCGGATGATATGGCGACCGCTTTTTCCGGAGGTGTCGATGTGTTCATTTAAATACCGCAGGAAGCTGGAGTAGTCCATTATGGGTAGCCCTCCTGACGAAGCGTGTTGGAGTATTGTATGACATTATCCTGAGACAGGAATGGGAAAGGGGCCCTGCTCCCGTAAAATGGGCAGTTTTGGTTTTAGGAGGATTTTATGAAGTTGGGCTCCTGTGGACCGTGTCAAAGCTGGAAACTGGACATAGGATATGGGGAAGGTCTTTTAGGCTTTCACCATCCTTCAAAAGGGAGCCCGGAATTCCCGTTTGAAGCGGATACAGTCGGGAGGCGGTGGACGAGAGTCCCCGTCTCTATTTTATTTTTCAAGCAGGTCGGGACGGTTACGACACGGTTTAAGCACAACTTAAACTTGCTTTTTAATGGCAAATAAGGTTTACTATTTTGTGATATGGATATGTTAGTTAGGAAATATCTTTATGTGAACATTGCGTGAGAGGAAGTGTCCGTTACGTGAGTACCCCACTCAATTTGAAAATTGACCCGGAGAAAGTGCATGAAATTCCGATGGTCGACTTGGCCTTTATGATTCTGAAAGCGGCGAATACGCCGTATTATTACCGCGACCTGATGAAAGAGGTGGCAAAAGTCCGCGGCATGTCCGAGGAAGAAACAAACAACGCAATTGCGCAGCTGTATACGGAAATCAATATCGACGGTCGTTTTGCTTGTGTAGGCACCAATTTGTGGGGCCTTAAACGCTGGTATCCGATCGAACGCGCCGAAGATCCGGTGGGTAACGCCAAACGTCCTCGCATCATTAACGACGATGATGACGATTTGGATGATGACGACTTTACGGAAGAGGAAGATACGTTTACGGCGGATGAAGATGATGATTATGATGCCGCTGATGGAGATTCGGATGATGACCTGTTCTCCGATGATGATGAAGAAGACGTTGAAGAAGTAGAGGACGACTCCATTCTGGGCGATGATGATCTGGAAGAGGAAGACGAGGATTCGGAGGAATCCGAAGAAGAAGAATTTGATGATGAGGAAGACAAATAATAAATAATCTTCCCGATGAACATTCAACGGTTTGCTCCTGCTCTTTACTTGACAGAGGGATAGGTAACGGGTAAACTATTGCATGGGCTTATGATTCAAACCTATAAATACGTTATTCAATTCAAAAGTGCCCCGACCTGTTCGGGTGTCACTTTTTTGTTTTTTTATGCCCATTTCGCTATGTTTTGCTTCGGAATGGGTTACGCTATATTGATCATGGAACCCGTACTAATTTAGGAGGTTTTTGAACTGTGGCAAAATATATTTTCGTGACAGGCGGGGTTGTATCCTCATTGGGAAAAGGGATTACGGCCGCATCACTCGGCAGACTGCTTAAGAACAGAGGTTTAAAGGTAACGATTCAGAAATTCGACCCCTACCTCAACGTGGATCCGGGAACAATGAGTCCTTATCAGCACGGGGAAGTTTTCGTTACGGACGATGGAGCGGAGACAGACCTGGATTTGGGTCACTATGAGCGGTTTATCGATATTAACCTGTCCAAGAACAGCAATGTAACGACCGGTAAAATTTATTCCTCCGTCATCGGCAAGGAACGCCGCGGGGAATATTTGGGCGGAACAGTTCAAGTCATCCCGCATATTACCAATGAAATTAAAGAGCGGGTATTCCGCGCCGGACGTGAAGCGGGTTCCGATGTAGTTATTACGGAAATCGGGGGAACCGTCGGCGATATCGAGAGCCTTCCTTTCCTTGAAGCGATTCGTCAGATCAAGAGTGATATCGGTCGCGACAACGTGATGTACATTCACGTAACTTTGATTCCTTATATTAAAGCAGCCGGCGAAGTGAAGACGAAGCCGACCCAACACAGTGTAAAAGAACTCCGCAGCATCGGCATTCAGCCGAATGTGATCGTGTGCCGGACGGAGCATGAGCTTTCGGATGATATGAAGGCAAAAATCGCGCTCTTCTGCGATATCGACCCTAATGCGGTCGTGGAATGCCGCGACGCGGATACGCTGTACGAAGTGCCTTTGAATCTGCGTGATGAAGGTCTTGATGAAATCGTCGTAAACCACCTGAAGCTGACCACGCCTGCGCCGGATATGAGCGAGTGGGAAGGGCTTGTGGAACGAATCAACAAGTTGGACAAAACTGTTGAAATCGCAATTGTCGGTAAATACGTCGCTTTGCACGATGCCTATTTGAGCGTGGTAGAATCGCTGTCCCATGCAGGATTTGATGCGAATGCGGATGTGAAGATCCGTTGGGTCAATGCAGAGGAAGTTACCGAAGAGAACGTGCATGAAAAATTGCAGGGCATCGGCGGGATTCTTGTTCCCGGCGGTTTCGGAGACCGTGGCATCGAGGGCAAAATCACGACCATCCGATATGCACGCGAGAAGAACATTCCATTCTTCGGAATCTGTCTCGGCATGCAAGTAGCGGTCATTGAATATGCGCGTTCCCTGGCGGGACTCGAGGGTGCTAACAGTTCGGAGATCAATCCTTCCACCGAGTACCCGGTGATTGATTTGCTTCCGGAACAGAAAGATATCGAGGATTTGGGCGGTACGATGCGTCTTGGATTGTATCCGTGCAAACTCCAACCGGATTCCCTTGCGATGCAGTGCTATGATGATGAGTTAGTTTATGAAAGACATCGTCATCGGTACGAATTCAATAATGCTTACCGTGAAACGATTGAAGCGGCTGGCCTGCGTATTTCCGGTACTTCGCCGGACGGACGGCTCGTTGAAATCGTCGAGCTGCCAGGCCATCCATGGTTCCTTGCGGTTCAATTCCATCCGGAATTCACGTCCCGTCCTAATCGTCCGCAACCGTTGTTTAGAGAATTTGTAAAGGCATCGATTGCTCACTTGTCGTAATTGGACCTTGAGATCTCTTCCTTATCAGCCACGATTTTTTATTGTATGCGTCGCATAAGTTTTTTTGAGTCTCTTTTTTCCAATTTAGAAGGGATTTCCAAAATGAAGGCGAATTATTACAATTAAGAATTACAAGGGTGGACTCGTAGGAGGGTTTTCTGTGGAAGAGAAGAAGGTGTTGATTGTCGATGATCAAAATGGGATCCGTATTTTGTTGATGGAAGTGTTCAGCAGTGAAGGGTATAAGACTTACCAGGCGGCCAACGGCAAGCTAGCCTTGGAGATTGTTCGCAGCGATTCGCCTGATCTAGTGCTGCTCGATATGAAGATCCCGGGCATGGACGGGCTGGAAATCCTTAAGCATATTAAGGAGGTCGACCCGGCTATCAAGGTCATTATGATGACGGCCTATGGCGAGTTGGATATGATCAAGGAAGCGACAGAACTCGGAGCGTTGATGCACTTCACCAAACCTTTTGATATTGATGAAATGCGTGTAGCGGTGAACAGGCAACTAAAAAGCGGCTCTATTTTTTAGAAGCCTTTGAAGAACCCCATAACGGGGTTCTTTTTTTGGACAAACCGCTATTATTGAGAGGTCAAAAGTCAGGTTTTCAGGACCAAAGCATATGCTTCCGAAGTGCGT
>DJTQ01000292.1 GCA_002439285.1 Paenibacillaceae bacterium UBA6304 | reverse complement strand
CGCGCCGTAAATCCGCTCCCCGTGGAGGTAATAATCGCTTTTGCATCGAGCTCGAGCGAGGCGCTGACTGCGCTCTGACTGATTACCTCGGTAATGTCGGTGGCATGCTGCTTTCTTTTCCGGTCGAATTGATCATAGTAATCGATCATCGCTTCGGCTTGATGAGCCACCTTGGCCATCGTCTGAACCGACTGGACCGGATATTTCCCCGCAGCGGACTCGCCGGACAGCATCACTACATCCGCCCCCTGCATAACGGCGTTGTAGACGTCGCTGACTTCGGCGCGCGTCGGACGCGGATTAACCTGCATCGACTCCAGCATATGCGTGGCCACGATCACGGGCTTACCGGCCAGATTGCACTTGTCGATCATTTCTTTTTGCATCATCGGTACGTTTTCGACCGGGACCTCGACTCCAAGATCGCCCCGGGCCACCATAATCCCGTCCGACGCTTCCAGAATGTCGTCCAGATGCTCGATGCCTTCCTCATTTTCAATCTTTGAAATGATCTGTACATGGCCCGCGCCGCGCTCCTCCAAAATCCGGCGGACCTCACGGATATCGTCGCCTTTTCTGACAAACGAGACCGCAATCATTTCGATATTCTGTTCCAAGCCGAAGCCGATATGGCGGATATCCCGCTCGGTTACGCCCGGAAGCGTCGTTTTGATCCCAGGCAGGTTCACGCCTTTGCGCGGTTTGAGCGTTCCTCCGCTGATGATGCGGCAGCTGATTTCCGAACCGTTCACGGAGAGTACCCGCAACTCTACCAGACCGTCGTCGATTAGAATCCTGTCATTCTCATGGACCACCTGCGGCATCTCCGGGTAGTTGACCGAAATCCGGCGCGAATCCCCCTCGATCTCTTCCGTCGTCAATATGAGTTCCTCTCCCGCAATCAATTGGCAGGATGCCTCTCTCAGCTTGCCGATCCGCACTTCAGGACCCTTGATATCCATCATGATCGGAATAAACGTGTCCAGTTCCCGCGCTGCCTGACGGACCCCTTCGATCCGCCGCGCATGCTCCTCCGGCTCCCCGTGGGCCATGTTCAACCGCCCGACAGTCATCCCAGCTTGAATCATCTCTTTCAAAATCTCCGGCCGGTCACACGCCGGTCCCAGGGTACAAATGATTTTCGTCCGTAGCATGAAATGAATCCCTCCTTGGTCTATTGCTCCTTAGTACTGCTTCTTAGTCTACTGCAAGTCTAGTGCTGGCCCTGTACTTAATGTCACCCTTCCGTCTTCAGCAGGGTGATAATATCGACAGCCTTCAATCCCTGCGCTTCGGCCACGGCGGCGTAGGTGATTTGGCCGCCCATGACGTTGATACCCTTCGCTAAAGCACGGTTGTCCCGGGCGGCCTGACGGCATCCTTTTCCGGCAATTTGCAGTCCGTAAGGGGTAGTGACATTAGTCAGTGCGATGGTGGAGGTACGGGCGACCGCACCGGGCATGTTGGCGACTGCATAGTGGATCACCCCGTGCTTCTCATAGACGGGATGATCATGGGTTGTGATCCGGTCAATCGTGGCGATGGAGCCGCCTTGGTCGATCGCCACGTCGACGATAACCGAGCCGGGAGACATGGCCTTGACCATCTCCTCCGTCACAAACCGCGGTGCCCGCGCACCGGGAATCAGCACCGCTCCAATCAGCAAATCCGCCCGGCGTACGGCCTCGGCGATATTGAACGGATTGGAGATCAGCGTCTTGACCCGGCCCTGGAACATTTCATCGATTTGGCGCAGTCTTTCCGCGCTTAAATCGATGATCGTCACCTCCGCGCCCAGGCCAAGGGCCATTCGGGCCGCGTTGGTCCCGACGATGCCGCCGCCGATGACGGTCACCTTCCCCGGCTCCACGCCGGGCACGCCGCCAAGCAGCAGACCTTTGCCGCCGTGCGCTTTTTCCAGGAAATGCGCTCCGATCTGGATCGACATCCGCCCCGCAACTTCGCTCATCGGCATCAACAGCGGCAGACGTCCATCATCCAGTTGAATCGTCTCATAGGCGATCGCCGTCACGCCGCGCTCTACAAGAGCCTTCGTAAGCTCCGGTTCAGGCGCCAGATGTAGGTAGGTGAACAAAATCAGGCCTACCCGAAAATAAGCGAACTCCTCCGGGATCGGCTCCTTTACTTTAACGATCATCTCTGCGGACCAAGCCTCCGCCGCTGTCGAGACAACTTTCGCTCCCGCAGCCGAGTAATCCTCATCCGTGAATCCGATTCCTTGGCCGGCACCGGTCTCCACCAACACTTGATGCCCCGCATGCACATATGACACCACCGAACCCGGCGTCATTCCGACCCGGTGCTCATTATTTTTCATTTCCTTGGGAACCCCGATTATCACCTGCTCCACCATCCCTTTACCCGTGAGGCTACTATCCGCTTATGATTTATTACCTTACTTCCTTCTTGCCTTAATTCCTTATTACCCGAAAACCGCGCGTTTCCGTCTTTGACTCAGTATATTCCGGTTCCACAGCTACTGTTTGCCAAAAATAGGTTTCCCGCGTCGGAATGTCATTATCCCGCTACCATCTGATTTGTCGGATCAGCCCAAGGGTTCGATCCCGTTCCGGCTCACTTACCGGCCATCCCCCGATTTCCTCCCGGATGCGCTCCATACTGGTGTAGCCTTTCGCTAAACCATTCAGTCTGGCCGCAATCGTCGAGCCGTCGAGTTCTTCCTGCGAAGAATACAACTGGCTTAACTTGGCTAAGGCATCCGGAAATCTTTTCAAATAATATTTCTGATGCCTTGCTTCAGCAGGATAAAAGATAGTAAATGGCGCAATCTCAGTCTCCGGTATGCTCTCGCCGTTTGCTATGCGCCGCTCGATGCAGCGTTGGATGGCCCGCTCCTGCTCTGCGTCATGGAATAGTAATAGAGACAAGTACTGACGGCCTTTATAATCATTGATATTCACCGGATTGTGGTTATTCCAGAACACCTCTAACAGTTGCTCATACGAAATTTGTGCGGGATCGTAATCGATCTGTACCGTTTCCGTGTGATCCCCCATCCGGCGGTATTCCGGGCTCTCGCTCGTTCCTCCGGCATATCCGGTACGGGTACGAATCACGCCCGGCAGTTGGCCGAACAAAGCTTCCGGCGACCAGAAGCATCCCATTCCGAGTGTAGCTGTTTGCAGGTGCTTGTTAGTTTCCGGATTCGGATTCGGGTTAGGGTTCGGGTTCGGGTTCGGGTTCGGGTTCGGTTCTGTGCGGACCTTGTTGAATTGCTGCGGCGTATTTCTCAACATTAACTGGAAAACCTCCCGTTAATTTAGTCGGAACTTGCGTTCAGCTATGTTTAGATGGAAAAACTGCATCTAATTTTTGGATTTTGCTCTTATTTTATAATATCGCACAAATTAGATGGAGGTTTTCCAGTTATTCTACCGGAAATCCCTTCCCATGGCATTTTAGCTGGAGGTTTTCCAGTTATTTTTCAAATACCTTCAAATACCTGTAGAATAACAAATATCCGGCAATACGGAAAACGGGGCAGTTCCCCCGCATGCATGAAAGGAAGCTGCCCCGCTCTATAATTGTCTACGTTCTCACATCTCCCGAAGCTTCGCGTCCAGCATCCGGAACATCGCCTCGCGCTTTTCTTCGGGTACCTGTGGATACAGGTCGCCGACGCTGAGCTCAAAGGAACTGGTACCCTCGTCAAAGTCTCGCAGATTTCCGGTGATTCCGATTCCAGATTCTTCGTATAGCGAGATTAGTACCGGTTCCACCTTGACCTTTGGAGCGTCAAAATGGACGTGGAACATGTTCGATACCGGTACTTCAGGACGGGTATTGACGCCGTGGCACTGGTTGAATCGTTCGGCCAACACCTTCGCGTCTCGGTAGTACTGATCCATTTTGCCGATCCGTTCCCTGAAATAGTACGCGCTGCTCAAAATATACGGATACAAGCTGATCAGGTCGCCGCCATGGCGTCTTTTCCAAACCTTCGACTTTGCGATAAAGTCTGCTCCTCCCGCCAGGATCGCCCCTGCGATCCCGCCGATACTCTTGTAAAAGGACACATAAACGCTGTCGAACAGCGCGCAGACCTCTTCGGCGGTTTTTTGGTAGTACGGCAATATTTCAAACAATCTTGCGCCGTCCAAATGCAGCTTGATCCCCTTCTCCCTACAGTAAGCGGAGATCGCTTCAAGCTCGGAGAATGCCGGCAATTGCCCGCCGATTTCCCGCTGAGGCAGTTCCAGTAACAGGCAGGCGATATCCTCCTTCAGGTTCTTAACATCCTCCAACGTGATCAAACGGTTCATGTCGGCCAGCAGGATCGGCTTAATACCATGCAGTTCCTTCAGTCCGTCCTCTTCATGAATCTCCAAATGGCATAAAGGATGATAGGCAACTTGCCGAAGCTTCTTCTCGTCGCACCAAATTCTTAATGCGATTTGCTGCGCCATTGTGCCGCTTGGAAAAAACACCGCGCTTTCCATACCAAGATAAGCCGCCATCTCGCTCTGAAAGTCTTCGATCAGCCGGCCTTTGCCGTACATATCGCTCTCCGTGCTTCCGTCAACTTGCTCCAAAACGGATTTCAGGACTTCTACGTTTCTAGGACCCTGCCCTGAAAGGCGGTAAGCGGTCCGGTTAAATGCTTCCGATAGGGTTTGATGCTCACTCATGAATTCACTGCTCCTTTTTCCTCTTTCCGTATTCCGTTATCCGATCCAGTTCCAGTTGAGACCTGTACAATACTCCTATTCTACCACTTCCTCAAGCTAACGTAACAATCTCATACCGTTGCGCCAGCTCCATAAAATGCCCCATGCTCGAAATTTCTCCGGCGGTTAGATCCTCCCGGACCCCGTAATAGTCCACGCAAGTTCCACAAGCAAGTACAGCCACGCCACGAGCGGCCAACTCCTGCAGATGCAACGATGCGAACGATTGCTCCGTCAGTGCAAACACGCCACGATTAATGCAGAAGACCGCTGCGGGAAGAGATTCCCGTTGCTTGAGCAGCGTGAAATAAGTTTCCAATAACTGCACGCCAAGCTCCCGATCCCCGTCGCCCATACTATCCGTCGTTAAAAATATCACTTTATTCTCCATGTTGATTCCTCCACTATTAGACTAAAAAAGATCCGTATTTTCTGCTACTTCATGCTATTTCATTCTAGGGTGAACGGTTTATTCCCTCCTGCTCTCCCGATTTAACCTGCAAGTTCAACCATATGGCATTCCCGCCTGCTGACAAGCATACATTTGGATAAGAAGAGGCATGGTTCTGACGAAGCTCGGCTTCGCCCCTTCATATTCTATAAAGGACGCGATGCTTGTGAATCTATTATCTAGCAGAACGAAGGCGTATCTTTTGCGTCGATCCTGCATGAAAGCTTCCCTAATTATCGCCGGTTCCCTCATCCAAGGATTCGGCATGGGCGTATTTCTGTTTCCACATGCCATTCCTCCTGGCGGTGCCGGGGGGCTTGCTTTGCTGCTAAACCATTGGTTTTCCTTCCCGATGAGCATCGGCTTCTGGCTGATGAACTTTCTGTTTCTTTTGACCGCAATTCCGTATCTCGGAACGGTCAGCACCGTTGGCACGATCGGGGTGGTCACCACGACCTCGGTATCCTTTAATATCTTCGGTGTCTACTTCAGCAGCCCGCTAGGCAACGTCTGGTTCGATCTACTGGCCGGTTCGGTTCTGCTCGGGCTCGGCATCGCCATTCTTCTAACCCAGCGATTCTCCAACGGAGGCATCGGATTTGCGGCGCTTGCCCTGTCCAGGCAAAAGCATATCGACCCGGGCAAAACGCTGTTCTGGATGAACGGGTGCATCTTTATTCTCACAGCCTGCGTCATCGACTGGATGATTATTATCCAGGCCCTCCTATGCCAATGGATCTCCACCAGCATCGTGAGTTGGTTATACAGCGACTCCTTTCCAGCCAAACCCCTTTACGCCGCCTGGCGCGGCAAAAGAGGCCGCTGAAATCTGGGGCGAATGGCTCGACTCCAACAACAAACAAGCTGCTCAAGGACTCTGACATCCTTGAGCAGCTTATTTAATAAGATTATCCCTTAACCGCACCCTCAGCGATGCCGGCGAAGATATATTTCTGCAAGAGCAGATAAATCAGGATGGTCGGCAACAAGACGATGAGAATCGCCGCGGACAGTTGACCGAAATCCGAAGATCGCTGCCCGACAAAGGTCATTAATGCCGTCGATAAGGTGTGCAGCTCTTTGGACGGCATGTAGAGATAGGGGATGTACATATCGTTCATAATATCCACCGCTTTAATGATCGCCAGCGTAGCTGAAGCGGGCAACAGCAGCGGGAAGATGATTTTCCTAAAGATCGTCGTGTAGGATGCTCCGTCAATCATGGCGCTCTCGTCCAATTGGCTGGATATCTTTTCGATGAACTGAAGGAAAATAAAGATTTGCAGCAAATCCGTACCCGCATAAATCAATAGCGGAGCGAAGATCGTATCATACAGCCCTATCGACTTGATGATTTGAAAACGGGATACCTCCGTCGTATAAAACGGGATGACCATCGCAATCATGAACATCGCCATAATGGCTTTTTTAAGTTTGAAATTAAAGCGGTTCAAAATGTAGGCCGTCATGGAGCCCAGCACTGTATTCAAGATGACGCTGACTACCACGAGAACTGCGGTGTTGCGAAACCCTACGAGCATGTTGCCCGTTTCGAACGCGGTCTTCAAATTGCCAAACTGCCAGGACTCAGGAAGCGACAATGGCGAGGTCTTCATCAGTTCGGGACCCGTCTTAAAGGCAGTGAACACATTAATCAGGATTGGAAACAGGACGATGACGCTAATCAGGCCGAACAGGCCGTAAATGCCCAGCGATGTCCACCATTTCTGTCCCACCGCAGGCCGATATCCTGTAGTGACAGGAGTAGAAGGAGCCGTCTTCATCAGTTGTCCTCCTTCCCGCCGAACAGTTTACCCTGAAGCTGGGTGAAGACGATGATCATCAGCATCAGTATGACGGCCAGCGACGAGGCAAGCCCGTAGTTGTTATATTTAAAAGCCGATTGAATCGTATACACGGTAAAGGTCGTACTGGCGGTTCCCGGACCGCCCTGGGTCATCAGAAACGGGATGTCGAACACTTGAAGCGCTCCCCGTACATTAAGGAACAGGACGATTTCGATGACCCGGCTGATGCCAGGTACCGTAATAAATCTGAACTTTTGAAAGGCGCCCGCCCCGTCAATCGTAGCGGCTTCATAGAGATCCTGCGGCACCGACTGAAGCCCGGCCAGAAACAGAATGACGTGAAACCCGCTGAACCGCCAGAGCGATACGGCGACCAAAGAATAATTGACGACGCCGGGGTCGCTGAGCCAGTTCTGGATCAGGCCTTCAAGTCCGATCAAATCCAGCAGCGCGTTAAACGGTCCGTTGATCGGGTTATACAGGTAGCTGAAAATATAAGCAACAGCAACCCCGTTCAGGATATAAGGCATGAACACCATGGACCGGAAGAAACGGCTGGCTCTGATTTTATTGTTCAGCAGAACCGCGATCGAAATTTCAAGCGGAATAAATACCAAGTGCATAATGAAATAGAGCAGGTTGTTTCTGAGCGCATCCCAGACCCCATCGGTTTGAAATGCTGCAATGTAGTTTTTGAAGCCTACGTAATTGAATGTCTTCGATATCCCGTTCCAGTCGGTCAGACTGAATTGAAACAGCTTAACCGTAGGATACAGGAGAAACAGCATCAGCAGGCCGACCGGTATGGCCAAAAAGCCGAATATGACAAATTTCTTCTGTAAGTTGTAGTTCATCTCATCCACGTCCCTCCAAGCAGCGGCAGGCTATTTATTTTTTCTGGCTTCGGTCCACTTGGCGTTCAGGTCTTTCGTGATTTCGTCCACGGTTTTCCCGGCCATCATCTCTTGCCCAAGCGCCTTCACGTCCAGTTGGATCGCGTTGGACAATTCGGTGTAAGCCGCGTCGCCCGGAATGTACATGAATTTCTCAGGCTGATTATCTGCGTAGAAAGTCTTCAGGAAAGGTACGTCCGAATCGACGCCTTCAAAGGCCGTATCCAGTTGCGCCCCGTTCAGATATTCCTTGTAAACTTCAGGCGAGTAGAACCATTCCATAAAAGCTTTTGCCTCTTCTTGGTGCTTGGAGGAACTGCTGATCCCGTAAAAATGGTCCGTAAACATCATCAGCTTCAGCGGCGTGTCTTCGGTTTGACGGTAAGGCATTGGGAATGCGGCCAAATCGTCCAGGGTCCCGGCTTTGGATTCATAAGTAGGCACAAACCACAGACCGGAAGCCATTACGGCCGCCTGCTTGGAAATGAACAGATCATTGGCCTGATCGGCACCGATTCCCAGTGGATCCGGGCCCATAACGTTAGCGTTGTACATCTCGGCAATTTGCGAGTACCCTTGATAGAACGGCGTTCCTTCTCCGAATGGAGCGTCTTCCTTGGCAAGATCGCTCAAATAGCTCTCTTTATCGGAAATGATATGCGGCAGGAATTCGTTGAACGGATAGTCCGGCCAGGCATCTTTTCCGCCCATCGCGTAAGGGATGTATTTGCCGTTCTCCTGAATCTTCTTCAATACGTCCATGAACTGCGGCCAGGTTGTCGGCACTTCCAAGTTCAATTCCTTAAACACGCTTGGGTGGTAGTACACTAGCTCGGGAAAAGATACCGAAGGGATCGCCAGAATTTTGCCGTCCACGGCGTAGTTCTTGGCATAGATGTTCTTCGAGACGACGCCGAGATCGTCGAGCGGAGTGAGCTGCTCTTTAAAATCGGCCAGCCAGTTCGGCTTCAGCTCGATCAGATCCGGTAGCGCGTCGCCGCCCGCTCTGACCTTAATGGCTTGCAGATAGTCGCTGTCGCTTTTGAACGATTCCACTTCCACCTTCACATTGGGATTCACACTGCTGTATTCCTTCACTTTGTCGGTCAAAAAGGTAATAAAATCGTTATTGGAATCCCACATGGCCAGCTTCAAAGTGACCTTATCCGCTTTTGCTCCGCTGTTTGCAGTGTCGCCGTTCTCTTCCGACGATTTGCCGGAGCCGCCGGAGCAACCCGATAAAGCCGTCAGGACCAGCGTGCAGACGAGCAGCAAGGTTGCCCATTTCTTTGTTCTCATAACATGACCCTCCCGTAAATGGTTATGGATTTGAAATCCGCCTGAATCCGCATGAAATCGCCGTTAAATCGGAGCGCTTCTCATCGCTCAGGTTCTTTTCATGGTTCATTATAGCTATAATGGATACGCTTTCAATTGTTTCTTTTTATCCTTTTCTTCTCTCTTTCTACTCACTTTCGTCTGTGGTGCATCCCGCTCCTTATCGCAAGCTTTCCCGGTATTCCAGCGGCGTCTGGCCCGTCACCCGCTTGAATACCTTCGTAAAGTGTCCCTGATTCGGATATCCGACCTTCTCCCCGATTTCGTACAGCTTCATTCCGCTCTTCATCATTTGAATAGCGCTCTCAATCCGCTTCCGGGCCACATATTCGATAAACGTCTCGCCCATTTCCTTGGCGAATATTTTGCTCAAATAATTCTCGCTAATGCCCGCCATCTCACTGGCTCCCGTAAGCGACAAGGGCTCGCTGTAATACCTATCGATCCACTGCTTCACCTTATCTACCATTCTCGGCACCGTCTCCGCCATCCGATGGGCGGGATGAACCGCCCGGGCCACCTGACGCGACAAGCTGTGGATATATTCGTTGATTTCGGCGGCAGAATTCATGTATTCCAGCCGGATCACCGGCGTCTCTTCCTCATCCGTGATTTGTCTCCATTCCAAGCCCTGACTCTTCAGCAGGGTGCCCAGCTCCCAAAGCAGTGCTTGATATGGCTGCAGGACAGTCTCGACAGCCATGAGGCGCACCTCTCCCATCTGTTTCAATCCCGCTTCCAGTTCCTCTTCCCAGTCCGTATTCCCCTGCTCCATCTCCCGGATCAGCCGCGGAATGCTCCAAACGGCATCCTGTGGGCGATTCTGCGCAAGCATGGGCATCGATTCCGGGAAGAACACCTGCCCGCTACCCTGAAAAAAACGCAGCCGAGCCAAATGCACCGCCTGCCGATACCGGTCTGACCACGAATCCCTGCGCTGTGACGGCTCAGCAAGTCCCACCGCCCCGCTAACATCCACATATTGCTGAAGATGGCTGAGCGCTTTGTTCATCATCTCCGAGAACAGACTGCGAAATGCCTGGCCGCCTAGCTTCGCAGGAATAAATACGAGGATCGCATATTCCAACACGGACAGGGGCGCGATGACAATCTCATATCCATATCCTTCAACCACCTGCCTGACCGTGTGCATGACGAACCGGGATTGCTGGTCTTGAATGCCGCGCGGTCTTCCGTACATTCGGTCCAGCAGCAGACAGCCCAGGCAATGGCCGGAAACGTCCATTGCCCTCCGCCAAGACTCCAATGCCTCCGTCCGCTCCCTGCCGCTGACCGCAGTTCCGGCAGCCCCGGCTACTTCAGGACTCACCGGCTGTACTGCTCGGAGTAGCCACTGTTCCTGCATGTTTTGACGGACGGAACGAGCCTCCTGCTCCTTTCTCTCCGTCTCGCTCCACTTTGCCTGAATCAATTCCACCGCTTTTTGAATCACGGGCGCCACTTTGCTCTCTTCGAGGTCGTTCTTGATCACATAATCGCAAGCCCCATACAAAAAGGCCTCCCTGACATATTCGTAATCGGAGTAGGCGCTGAGAACGATGACCACGATCCTCCCGCTGGCATCCTTGCTGCTCAGCTCCTTAATGAATTCAATTCCGCTCATCAGCGGCATCTGCATATCCACCAGCACCAGATCGATGGTCCCCTCTTCGATCCGCTTCAATGCTTCCCGGCCATTCGATGCCTCGGAGGCGATTTCGCAACCGAAGCGTTCCCAGGAAATCAACTCCCTCAGAGCAATCCGGACGATAGGCTCGTCATCCACCAGCAGCACTCTAATCATTCCTGCTCCTCCTTTTCCTTGGCTTGAGGCGGTTCCCATAATAAAGGAAGCAGCACTACCACATTCGTCCCCTCGCCCCATACACTTGTGATCTTCAATCCGTAGGGCTCTCCGTAATTGAGCCGGATACGCTCATGAACATTTCTTAGTCCAAGCCCGCTGAAGCTCTCTTTGCTCTTCTCTCCCCGTTTCAATATGAGGGGAAGCTCCTGCTCCCGAATGCCCACCCCGTCATCTTCGATCGTAAACCGGCAGCAACCGTCCACCAATTCTCCGAAAATGGAAATGTTCCCACGGGTCTCTCTTTCATGCATACCATGAATAATGGCATTCTCGATAATCGGCTGCAGCATCAGCTTCAGAATATAGGCTTGTTCAATAGCTGGATCCACCTCATAGTGAATATCGAACAAATCGCCGAACCGGATTTTCATAATCTGAAAATAATCGTCAAGCAGGGAAATTTCCTCACCTACCGTGGCATACATGCCTCCCCGATTAAAAGTGGACGACAACAGCTTCGTCAAGGCCTCCGTCATTCTCTGGATATTCTCCGCTTTGGAGATGGCCGCCATCAGTTTGATCGTGTTCAGTGTATTGAGCAAAAAATGCGGATTGATCTGCGATTGAAGCGCCCGGATCTCCGCCAACCGCTTCTGGTCTTCCTGATCTTTGACTTCAACGAAGAGCCGGTCCATGTTGGCGACCATATCATTGAACGCATGTCCCAGCACATAGATTTCCAGCGGGCCCGACGCTTCCAATTGGGTCTTCAAATTCCCCGATTTAATGGCGGCCATTCCTTTAAACAGACGAACAATCGGATTAACGATGCTGCGGACCAGCCAGTAGGAGGCAATCAGAAACACGATCAGCCCGCCCACCGAAAAGAGGATGATTCTGCCGAACACGCTTTTGACTTGATCGATAATCCGTTCATACGGCACCACCTTGACATACTTCCAGCCCAAATCGGATGTGGTGTAGATAACGAAAGACTGCACATCGTTTACGGACTTGACGTAACTGCCTCTGTCTCCGGATAGAGCCGATTGCAAGTATGTATAAGATCCCATTCCCTCCTGCAGCGCCTTGCCGTCATTCGAGGCAATCACCTTACCTTCCGGCGTAACGACATAGATGTCCCCTCCGTCTCCGCGGCTTACATCCAGCCGTTCCATGAAATCCGAAGGACGGAAGACAAAATAGATCATCTCGACATTGTAAAATAACGTGCTGTATTTCGGCGACACGGCCGCCGTAAAATAATTCCCTCCATCCCGCAGACTTGCAGCACTTTCTTGAATGCCCATGAAGTGAACTCTGTTCTTTTGCGATTCAGCTTCCGCGTACCAGTCCATGCGGCGAAGCCCGGCCACATCCACGTCCATATTCCTTTTATAGGCGTACGAGCCTTGTCCCTTGTAAAAAAACAGGACGCTTGCCACATCGGGTGTATAGTGAAAATAGTTGTTCAGCTGTTTATCCAGCGCTTTCCGCAGGTCGAATTGACTTAAAGCCTTATCGTTCTTATCAATGGCAGCCGACGTGGAGATGACCTGATCATCATTGGCGATCGCCGATGCCGTATTGATAATCATGCGCGCCTTGGAATCAAAGCTGCCCGATTGCTGTTCCAGCGTTTGCATCGCCTGGGAAGTAGTATTGTTTAACAATATGGAGTTCAGCGATTTTACCGAATACAGCGTCACCAGTAAGATCGGTACTGTAATCATCAGAAAGAATGAAGTATTCAAGATCTTCGAAATACTCCACCTATTTTTCTCGATATGCCCTTTCAAACGTTTCATTCGCTCTCTCCTTCGCCTGATTCCTGATGGACTGAATTCCGATGTCTCTTCTATTGCCAGAGTAAGGTAAACTAAGTCTAATCAGGGATGTAATCGTTTACAATCACCGTTTTGGTCTTTTTTTTGTATATTTTTATTCTTTATCGGTAGCATTGACCGTGGTCTTCATTATAAGGCCTCCGATCGATCCGTGTTCCTCGGGTATCCCCATTAGGAGACTTTAAGTATAATGGAGGTATAATTTTCTACTTATATAAGATGAACTATTGAATTTATGTTTGGAGCAAGTGCGTAAAATGTTCCCCTTGCCCTCATCGCATTCTTTAGTTCATCTTATATAGCAGCTAATGGAGGTAGGGAGATGGGACTGTTTTCTTTTCTGAAAGGCCAGTTTATTGAAGTCATCGAATGGCTGGATGAATCGGCGAATTCCGGCTCGATGGTGTACCGCTTTCCTGTATATGATAATGCGATTAAAATGGGCGCCAAACTAATTGTCCGCGAATCCCAAGCCGCGGTATTTGTGAACGAGGGACAAATCGCCGATGTCTACGGCCCAGGCACTTATACATTGTCAACGCAAAACATGCCTTTGCTAACTGCGCTTAAGTCTTGGCCGTATGCGTTTAATTCGCCGTTCAAGGCGGATGTTTACTTTGTCAGCACCGCCAATTTCACGAATTTGAAATGGGGTACGACCAACCCGGTCATTCTTCGGGATACCGAGTTTGGCGCCATCCGGCTGCGGGGATTCGGAAGCTATGCGATCCGTGTCAAGGATCCGGCCCTCTTCCTGAGAGAATTGTTCGGAACCCGCAGCGACTTCACGACCGAGCAGATTGCCGGGCATTTAAAATCGATCCTCGTCACCGGAATCAGCGACATGATCGGCGAATCCCGCATTCCAGTGATGGATCTTGCTTCGTCCTATGAGGAGCTGAGCGCTCAGGCCATGGAACGGCTGCAGCCGCATTTTGAATCGATGGGCCTGTTCCTGTCGTTGCTCATGATCGAGAATCTGTCACTGCCGCCGGAAGTGGAACAAATGATCGACCGGAAGTCGTCGATGAACATCGCCGGCAACCTGGACCAATATATGAAGTATCAAACCGCCGAGGCGATCCGCGAGGCAGCCAATAACCCGGATTCGGGCGCAGCCGGAACCGGAGCCGGGCTCGGCGCCGGAATGGCGATGGCCCAAATGATGGGCCAGATGATGAACCGGCCGGCCGAACCGGGACCGGGGCCAAGCGCGAACGTCGGAGGCCCCGTTGCAGCAGGGAATGCCGCGGGGGCCGGCGTACCGAAGCGGTTCTGCACGGAGTGCGGTGCGCCGCTGGTGGAGAACGCCAAATTCTGCTCCGGCTGCGGCACGAAAGTGTAGGGGATGACGATGGAAGCTTCAGCGCCTAAAGAAGACAACATGAAGGCTCCCGTTACATTTCCCTGCTCCAGTTGCGGCGGCCCGATGCTGTTCGACTCTGAAGCACAAAATCTGAAATGCCAATACTGCGGCCGCGAAGAGGCGATCGAGGATTCGAGCAGCCAACCCGTGGAGTACGATCTGGATTTAAATTCATCCGGCACGGATGAAGAGAATGCGGCGCGAACGGATTGGGGATTCCGGAAACAGACGCTGCACTGCGAAAGCTGTGGCGGGGAGATCGTACTACCCGAGCTGGAAACCGCTGCGACCTGTCCATTTTGCGGATCCTCAAAGGTACTCTGTCAAGAAGACACGGCCACCATCAAGCCGGAAACGGTGATTCCGTTTCAAATTTCCATGGAACAGGCTATGGCTTCGTTCAAGACGTGGAAATCGAAGCGATGGTTTACGCCGAACGCCTTCAAGAAGGGAGTCATCGTCGCACGCCTATCCGGCCTGTATATCCCCTACTGGACATTCGATGCCGGTACGGACTCGGTATACACGGCGGAACGCGGTGACTATCACTATCGCACCGTCACCCATACCCGCACCGTCAATGGCAAGACCGAAACATATACGACCCAGGAACGATATACGGTATGGCACCGGGTCGGCGGGGAGTACGACCGCTGGTTTGACGATGTGCTGATCCCAGCCTCCCGGCGTTATGACGGCAAACTGCTGGAGAAGCTGAACAATTTCGACTTGTCGAAATTAAAAGAGTACCGACCGGAATATTTAAGCGGATATCTGGCCGAGAAATATTCCGTGCCCCGCAGCGTGGGCTGGCAGAAAGCTAAGTCCCGGATCGATGATGCCATCGAAGACGGCATCAAAAGACAGATCGGCGGCGATGAAGTCCGCGCACTCCGTACCCGTACGCAGTACAGCGGGCTTACCTACAAGCATCTGCTGCTCCCGATCTGGAACGCGGGTTATACCTACCGCGGCAAGTCTTACCGCTACATGGTCAACGCACAAACCGGACTTGTCTCCGGCACCGTGCCGCGCAGCCCGTGGAAAATCACCTTTTTCGTGCTGTTCTGCGTGGCGGTGGTCCTGATCGGGTTCTATTTCATAGGGCAAAGTCAGTAGAACCTTAGGATGCCTGGAGAGTTGAGGTCTCCTCTATCTCTGCATCTGCCTCTGCATCTGCCGCCGTGAAACTTGGCAATAAGGGACTTTTCGGGTCTTATTTTCACAAATTCGGGCTAGCAATCAAAAATAAGGGCCTTTTGGGGCCCTATTTATCTCCATCTCGCTGATTATGGACCTTTTGTTGCTCAATCTGCAAAATAAGAGCCTGAAAGTCCTCTATTTTCTCTGCACGTACAATAATTACTCAAATAGCGTCCTGAAAGTCCTCTATTTCTCATTCGGTCGAGATGAGGAGTGCGTCAGGAGGTAGGCGGAGGAGGAGGAATGCAGGAGGCCACTTTAATTCATTTAACTAATCTGCATTTTCATAAAAAAACCGGACCCTTGTTAGAATACAAGGTCCGGTCTTTTTTCGCCTATTCGACTTTCAGCGTATAAAACTCCAATGTATCTGTGCTTTGTTGAGTTGTTGGGCCAGAATTCCGATAGTCCGCCGACGCCCCGTAATACCATGTCAGGTAATCGCCCTCCACCAGCGGGTTCATATTTCCCGGAAGCGGCACACCCGGTAGAGCCTGTGGTTCACCAATCATGTTGCCCTGACCGTCCAACACAGCTACATTCAATATCGGGTCGTTCTCGTACCCCTCTTCTTCTCCCCACAACAGAACATATTTATTATCGTTAATCCGGGCCAGGTGAGTCTCCTTGATTTGGATCGGAGAGTCCGGGCTATGTTTCGTTAACCAAACCGTTTTCACTGCTGACTCGGATTGTGCCGTTTTCGGCACCACGCTCACAAACACATTTTGCCCGCTATCGGAGGTCTCGGCCCCGTAAGCCCGGCTGGACCCGGCTACCAAATAATTCGAAGAGGAAACCTCTAATCCGCCGAGGTATCCTCCGGTATAGTTATCCCCGATTTCGCCCGCAAAAGAGATTAGATCGAGCTCGCGGGTTATCTCTCCGCCCTGTTCCAGCTGCATAACAATAGAACGTGGATAGGCATCGCCATGATCGACGTAAACGAGGCGGTTCCCGTCGAATTTCACGTAGGCGGCAAAAGAGTGGCTGACATGATTGTCCGGCCATTGTTCGCCCTTTTTGAGTACGGCCATCGTCTTCATATCGATCAGGAAGCTGATGTTCGATTGGTGGCGGAGTCCGTCGGTGCTAGTATAGCGCTGTCTTGTAGAGTGAACAGCGAGCTTCCCGCCGGAGCTATCCATCGTGAGGTTACCGGCATCAAAGGGCTCAGAAACGTAGACATTCGAAATGTCAACCTGGGCCAGCTTCGTCCAACCGGTATCATATTTCACTACCTGGTAGACGGGCTTAGTATTCGATTCTTCGTCATTCGATTGGCCGTAAACGACATAATAGTTCCCGTCTTCTCCTTGATGAAAGCCGCCGAACAGCGGGAGTTCCATCGGGATCGTAAACTCCTTCACCCTGCTGTACGATTCGTCAAACTGCTGGATATGTATGGCTTGCTCTTCCTCATTGGCTTCCAATAAGTTCAGCGTGCTTCCTTCTTTGTAAAGATATCGATCCGATGGCTCGAACCAGTTGGAATAATAGTAATCATCGGTTGTACCCGAGTAGACCTTAGCATCGGTCGTCGTCACCGCGACCTCAGCAGTAGTCATAATACGGACGGAGTTGTCCAGAGCACGCCAGATTACCGGAATGTTCAACGCTTGCCCCAAATCGCGTAGCTTAAAATACGTGCTACCTTCGATGTTGTAAGCCGACAACGAAACTTCAGATCCGTTCACTGTAATTTTTGTTCCGGCTGTCGTCGCCTTTTTTCGTTCCATCCGATCTGAGCCGGTCAATTCGCCCCCGATACTCTTATAAGCTTGTCCCGGCTGTAAATGAATCGCGCCCCCGGCACCGTCGAAGTCCACCGCAAAGCGCTTCTCCGTTCCTTCCAGGGCTTTGGCCAGATCCCGCAATTTAAAGTAATTGCTACCCCCGATATTATAGCCCTCCATGCTGACCTGCTTCCCGTTCACCCATACTGCGGATAGCGTCGGAATGGCGGAAATCTGTTCCTTTTGTTGATTTGTCGCCGCTATTGGCGAAGCCTCCACAAGTGCTCCCGGCATCGTCCCGAACAGGACGGACATCCCAAGCACCATACCTGCGAATTTCTTCAAATCCATCTCCCCTGTCATTCTTTGATCGTCTATCAATTGATACAACTAGACTATATCACAGAAAGGTCCATTCCAATCCCTGCAATTCAAACTCACTGAAAGCGGTATCAAACAAATGATGTTATAATTGCTGGGAGATCCTCATTATTTTATTTGAAAGGAAGCATTCCATCTATGGTTAATGCAAAAGGAAAATGGGCATTCATTACCGGCGCAAGCCGGGGTGTAGGTTACGAGACTGCTATCTTCATGGCACAGCAGGGGTGCAACCTCATCCTGCATAGCAGAACATTGGAGCATACGAAGGCCTTGGAAGAAGAAGTTAAGGCACTCGGAGTAGAAGCATACAGCGTGCAGGCGGAACTCGGCAATCACGAGGACGTGGTGGCGATGCTGGATGAAATCGAGGCAAAGGGCACACAGGTTGACATCGTGTTTAATAATGCCGCCGTTCAGATCGCCTACCGGAGAGATTACTGGAACACGCCTGTGGAAGATTTCGAGCAAAGTTTCCGTATCAATTTCATCTCTGTCGTTACGATTTGTAACCGGTTCATTCCAAAGATGATCGAGCGAGGCTTCGGACGTATCATTAATACAACCAGCGGTATCCGCAACGAACCGGAGCAGGCAGGGTATGCCGCCAGCAAAGCTGCGCTGGATAAATTCACGAAGGATCTGGCCTCCCGTTTGGAAGGCACCGATGTTATGCTGAATCTGACCGATCCGGGTTGGTGCCGGACCGATCTGGGCGGCTCGCAGGCCCCTAATGACGTGAAGAGCGTCATTCCAGGGATTGCGATCGGCGCCTTCGTCGATAATCAGAAGAGCGGGCGCTACTTCCCGGCCCAAAGCTTCACCGGCATGTCCCTTGAAGAGGCCGTCGTCAAAGCGGAGCAGATTGAAGCTCAGCCTTATGTCATTTAGTCCTTTACTATTCATCCTCACTTAAATGAAGAAGACCCGTATTCCACCATGAATTTTGGCCGGAGTACGGGTCTTTTTTAATTTGTGGTATGATATTTTTTAAGATTGGTCTAATTGCTTCATTCTCTCGATATACCTGGTCAATTCATCCCGACGTTCCTCAAAACGGTCTCCCCACACCGAGAGTGCACTAAACAAGCTGTTCATCCTTCTACGCATTTCTTCGGATGCCTCACCTTTCCATCCATATAATCGCCCGTAAACGGTTCTTAAGTAAATTTCATCTTGCTTCATCTTATGTATTACTTGATCCAACTTATGTTCCGCATTTAGCAAATCATCCAGTTCCACCAAAATACGCCCTGTCATTTTGCATCACCTCCTTAGGGATTTACTCCTTGATCCGCACGGATAAAGTCATCGGCTTTCTTATTGATGAAGTAAGCAACATCATTCGTAATTGAAGCATACCAGCGGATAAATTGATTTAATTCATCGATTGTTCGCTGAACAATCGGCTGCAAAGAGCGGCTTTGGCTGGTATCCATCAGACGTTGTATGCTTCGCATCGTAGCAGGCAGTTCCTGCTGAAATTCCTGCACATGCTGCTTGATTCGTTGGCTGGAATCCTTAAGCTCTTCAGGCTGCAATTGGATCGTGGAACCGCCAATCAAGGCCATCACCGGCAAAAATTTCTCAGCCCATGAATGGATTAGATCGCTCCCTCTATTCATAAGCGTCTCCCAGGCCGCAATAGCTTCCACATAATTATTCCACCGGGGAGATCCCTCAAACGGTTGGCCCGTATTACGATCAACCAGAGAATTGCTGATGTTGCCATTCTGATCAAACGTGTAGTTCTCCAAGGCATGGTAAGACAATTGGCCATCTTTACCGCTGAATGAATCTAGAGCCCGCTGAATTTGTCCCGGCCCCCACTCTCCCGGAAAATTGCCTATTTTAACCGGGGGTGAAAATTTCATATAAACCGGAATATCTAAATCATCATATTTCTGGTTAGCTGAATCGAAGTCATTGCCTATGTAGTAAGTCGACCCGATATGCCGCTTATACTCCGAAAACGGGCCCGCACCAACCGAATCGCTCGGATGGACATAGTTTACGATCTGCTGATCGAAATCCCCGTTGTTTACTTGCTCCAGCAACTCATCCGATAATAAATTAGTTACGCTGGGCGCACTGAAGGTTACTCCGGATATACCGTTACGCACGGCTACAAATTGAGTTAAGGCACCTCCCAAGGAATGACCGGTAGCAGTGATCTCGGCATTCGGATACTGCTTTTTTACGGCCTCGTACAATTCCTCAGCCTGATGAAATTGGTTGTTTTCATATTCGATATAATCGTTCAACAACACCAGCGGCGAATTCAAGATTGCCGTTTTTACCGGTGATTCCAACCTCTCTTCAATTTGTCTGTATTTCCCGAACACTACATCGGCCGCATCCGTCTCGAAATCCATGATCCGGTTCATGGTCTGATCTTGATCTCCAAATTCCGCCTCCGTCCCTCTATAACCGATAACGACTTGATTTGTCTTCTCGTTATAGAAGACCGCCGCATCAAAACCGGAGATTTTGCCGTGCAGTTTAGCCCCCTCCGGCTCTACTACTTTCCAATTCGGATCATTTAACCTTTCCCCTGCTTTAGGGCCGTAATAAGACATTTGTGACATTTCATGATATTGCTTGTCAGAAATATATGACAAATTTTCTCCGCCTCCTAATCGCCCAACATACTAGAAACAATATAACTTATAATGTATTATATAATATTATTTCCAGATAAATGAAGAGGTGTTCTGGTTGAAAAAAGGATATTTGCGCAAAATAATAGGGTTCATGCTTATACTTATCATTTTAGGAGGCTGTGGCTTGAACAAAACGAATTCGGATAAGGAAGAAATCAAAAGGAAAGCAGAACAAGTAGGGATAGAATATTTCAAAAAGAATTACGATGCGGATGTAGTCTTTACAGAATATAAAGTGATGCCATCCTATATTGATAATACAGTTGGAATATACGGTCACATAAAAGGAGAATCGGAGCAAAGTATATTTCTTATGTTAAACTACCGCAATTTTGAGGTTATTGACGGCATTGTTCCTGAAGGATTTTTAGAAAGGTATCCCCTCATTCATGAACAAGGAAATGGATTTACCTTTAGAGAACAGTCCGAATAATACGTGTTACATCAAGGTTGCTCAGATTAGTATTGGGAGAGTCAATCTCTTCTTACCCCCTAAATCAGATCGTACAGATAGAGGTGGCGCATTTTGAAAAGCCATTATGAAATTACTAATGGGATCGTACCTGAAGGATTTTCAGAAAAGTATCCCCCCATTCATGAACAAGAAAATGGACTTGCCCTAAGAGAACAATCTGAATAATAGCACCTCGGGTATACTGAAAAATATCCATACCGCCCTCCTATACAAACTGGCTTTATGGTCTCTATTTGAATCTTATCCGCGAAAAAGACACCTGCAAAGGTGTCTTTTTTCCAGCTTCCATTCTAGCCCTTGATCGATCCGGCCACCATGCCTTTCATAATCTGTTCCTGGAGGATCAGATAGACGAGTATGGTCGGAATGACGGCGATGGCCATCGCGCCCATCGTTAGGCTGTAGTCGGTACCGAAGCCGTCCGAGAACAGGGATAGGCTGAGCGGCAATGTCTTGAGCGCCTGCGTGTTAATGAACACGAGGGCGAATGAGAAGTCGTTCCAGAACCGGAGGAACGCCAGAATTGAGATCGTAGCGATGATCGGCGTGCACAGCGGGAGCACGATTTTTCCGAAGATGCCCCACCAGCCGTTGCCGTCGATCATGGCCGCCTCCTCAATCTCCCGGGGGATCGAAGCCATGTAAGCCATGGCCAAGAATATCGCGATCGGCAGCTCGAACGCCGTGTAAGGCAGGATCAGCGCCCCGTACGTATCCAGCAGGTGAATTTTTTTCATAATGATAAATAGCGGCACAAGTGTGCTATGAATCGGAATGAGCATTCCCGCCAAAAATATCGCAACCACCGTCTTCTTGAACCGGAACGGAAACCGGGCCAGTGCATAAGCCGCCAGGACGCTGAGTAAGATCGTAAGACCGACGGCGGCCACCGTGACGACCGTGGAGTTGATCATGGCCCGTCCCATATTCCCCAGCTCCCAGGCCCGGATCATGTTCTCCCTCATCCAGACCAGCGGCAGGCCGTAAGGACGGTTGAAGAAATCCTGGTTCGTCTTGAACGCGCTGATAAACAGCCAGTACAACGGGTACAGCGTAACCACGGAGTACGCGAGCAACAACAGCTTGCCAAAGCCCGTTAAACCTTTCGCTGCCAGCCGTCTACCGGATGAATCCCGGTTCATGCCACTGTTCCCGCCCCTGCCGTTTTGCAGGCTCCGATCGTTAGCTACTCCTGTTTTCAAGGCCGGCTCTATTTTCATGTCGCCCTCTCCTTCCCGACTAACCCGATTTCTGCCGGGTCAGGATGTAATTGATGCCGATCAAGAGCGCGCTGATGATCATGATCATCGTGGACACGGCGGAGCCGTATCCGTACCGGTAGACGTCAAAGGTACTATTGTACATATAAGTCGCAAGCAGTTCCGTCGAACGCGCTGGTCCCCCACCCGTCATGACGATGACATGATCGAACGCCTTCAGGCTGCCTGAAATACACAGGACGAGCGTGACGACGACCGTACTCCAGATCATGGGCAGCGTCACATAAAGGAGTTTACGCCGGCCCACGGCGCCGTCGATTTTGGCGGCATCGTCGACTTCGGGGGAAATATTTTGCAGAGCGGCTATAAAAATAACCAGATACGGCCCGATATTGCTCCAGTTGATCGGCATGGAGATCGCCAGCATGTTGACCTGCGGATCGGATAACCAGGCCCGGGTCCAGGACTCCAGTCCGACCAGCTTCAGCACCGTATTGGCGAGCCCGAATTGCGGGTGGTAGATATATCCCCAGATCAAGCCGACAACGACCGTGGACAGCACCATGGGCAGGAAGACGGCGGAGCGGACGAACCGCGAAAAGAAGGTATTCTTCAGGAGCAGCAGGGCCAGCAGAAGAGCAATCGGAATCTGTCCGATAATCGAGGACACCACCAGGATCAGATTGTTGCGGAGCGCCCGCCAAAAGATCTCGTCCTGAAACATTTCGCGGTAATTGTCCAGCCCGATAAAGCTTGCCGCACCAAATCCTTTCCAACTGAAAAGCCCGTAATACGCCGACCAGAACACCGGCACGATGACGAACATCAAAAACAGAAGCAGCGCCGGAAGCAGCGCAACGGCAATGAATCCCTTGCTTCGTAATGCGGTTGGCATGACAGCAGCCTCCTTTCTTGAGCAGAGAAACATTTGCATGTCATAAGGCTGACTTAGGGAGGGCTGGCCTCCCGCAGTCTATTCCTGTGCCTAAGAACCGTCCCCTACTAAAGTTAAGGAGTCACTGATCTCGCCTGCGCGTCCTGCACCTTCTGGGCTACCGATTCCGGCGTACCGCCCATCATGATTTCCTGAAGCCCGTTATTGATGACATCCGCCGCATCGGCGGACAAATACGCATCATAGACCGGGGTGATTCCCGTCTTTTTGACCAGATTGAAAGCTTTGTAATACAGTGAGCTAACCTTAGCCTGATCGATTTCCGTATCGAACATCACCATGGAATTGCTCTCTGCAATCGCTTTTTGGGCCTCCGGTCCGCTGACCGCATAGATTAGCTCCAACGCAGCTTCCTTGGCCTTGCCCTCTGTCCGGCTGCTAAGGGCAAGCCCGCCGCCGGCTCCGCCGGTAATCGTGTTCGGATCGCCTTTACCGCCCGGAATGGCCGGAAGCACCGTAACGTCGATCGTCTTCATCTGCTCTTCCGTGGCCGATGCCGCCAGGTTTGTGAGCGTCCAGGCTCCGCTGATCATCATCGCCGCGTTCCCCTGGATGAAGTACTGCTCCGCCTGCGTATTGTCGATGCTGTTCGCGCCTTCCTGGAATGCCTTGTTATCCACGAGCTCTTTGAAATAACCCAGCGCTTCGACGAACTGCGGGTCGGTAAACTTGGCGTCCTTCTGGGCTACCGCATTTTTGAACCAGTCGGTCCCGGTCACCCGGTCGGCCAGCGAGCCGATAATCGTCGATTGCGCCACCCACGGTGCTTTGTTCCCCAGTGCGATCGGCGTAATCTTGTTCTCGTTGAACACCTTGATCGCCGTCATCATTTCTTCCCATGTGGTCGGCACTTTTACGTTATATTTCTCAAACAGCGCCGTGTTGTAATATAAAATCGAGGTGGCTGACATGCCAAGCGGGACTGAATACACTTGATCCGCTTCGAACTCGTACGCTTCAAAAGCCCCCGGCAAAAATTGATCTCTCCATTCCGGATGCCCATCCAATACTTCTGTAATCGGTTGCAAAAGTTTCGCGTTGTAAAGTTCGGACGAGTGGCTTCCTGCATACACGAAGAATAAATCCGGCATCTCATTGGCCGCCGCTACAGTGCTTAAACGCTGGCGGTAGCCATCCGGCGGAATCGCCTGTGCGTCCAGCTCCACGTCCGGATGATCCTGCGCAAACTGATCGATGAAGCTGCGCACGGTTTTGGCCCGCAAATCATCCCCGGCAAAATTGTGCCAGACCGTCAGCTTAACCTTCTCTTCTTTGTCCGGCGTTCCGGCGGCCTTCTCCCCGCTCTCCCCGCACGCCGAAAGCAGCATTGCCACAATTAGCAGCAGCAGACCTATTCTTCCTTTGGATTTCATCTTCAGTCCCCCTTGATTGGATTGAGATAGTATGAAGCTCCTTGTTGATTAGCCCTAGTATAAAAGAGGGAGCCGATCGCCCACAGGGGAGAAACTTCAGTCGATAGAGGGACATTTTTCAGGTCTTTCCCGATATTCGGACGGAGTGAGCCCCGTGAATTTCTTGAACAGGCGGTTAAAATACTTCAAATCCTCGTATCCGATGCCGTTCGCGATCTCGCTGATTTTTGCCGTCGTTTCCCGGAGCATGGCCATCGCCTTTCGCAGCTTCGCACGGGTAACGAATTCAATGTAATTCTGCCCGGTCTCCCGTTTGAATATCGCGCTAAAATAGTTCGGATTCATATGCACATGAGCGGCTACCTGATTCAAGGATAGGGACTGACCCAAATGGTCGTGAATGTAAGCAATGGCGCTTTGGACAGGGCTGATTCCCCCGACCATGATCTGGTGCTGATTCATGAGCGCTTCCAGATGAGCGAACAGCACCTCCTCCGGGGCGCGTGCCAACTCCTCCAAGTCCAAGACCATATCCAAGTCCGATTCCTCCTCCGACCCGGGGAAGGAATAAGCATAGCCGATAGAGGAGGAAGCGCGCTCCAGCCAGCGGCAGCCGGCGACGGCAAGCGAATGCAGGTAGGAGAGGACGGAGCCTGGCGTCGCTTGTTCGTCCTGGCGGAGCTGCTGCAGTTGTCCGGCGATCCATGCCTTCAGACCTCCCGGATCGCCCGCCCGCAGCAGTAGGGACAGCGCGTTCTCCTCCTCCATGGAGCAAACGGTGCGGCAGCCCCTCCGCTCCCGGACCTCTTCGTGCCGGAGCGTCCGTCTCGGATAGAGCAGCCAGTGAAACAAGGCCGTCTCTTCTGCGGTTTCTACCGCCCTGCGCAGTTCGCGGGCCGATCCCGAAGGCTCCCCGCAGGCCGCCAGAATCAGGCAGCCAAGCGCCTGCTCGGCAGCCCGGATCGCCC
>DJTQ01000045.1 GCA_002439285.1 Paenibacillaceae bacterium UBA6304 | reverse complement strand
ACGTGCACGCGGCGAGTTCATGGAACAGGCTGTGCCTGGCGGGCAGGGCGCTATGGCCGCCGTGCTGGGCGGCGAGCGTGAGGCGCTGGCCGGTTTATGCGCGGACATTTCGAGCGGCGGCGATGTGGTGGAACTCGCAAACATCAATTGCCCGGGGCAGATCGTAGTCTCCGGAAGCCAAGCAGGCGTGTCCAAAGTGGTTGAGCGAGTTAAAGAGATCGGAGCCAAGCGGGCGATTCCGCTGGAGGTCAGCGGACCGTTTCATTCATCGCTGATGACATCGGCTGCAGATCGTTTGAAGGAGAAGCTGGCGAATGTTACCATCCATGACGCAGCCGTACCGGTCGTTGCAAATGTGACGGCTCGGCCCGTTGAGCGTGCCGGAGATATTCCGGAACTTCTCGTCCGGCAGGTATACAGTCCGGTATTGTGGCAGGACAGCGTTTCCTGGCTAATATCCCAAGGGGTGGATACCTTTATCGAATTCGGTCCGGGCAGCGTACTGACCGGTTTGATTAGAAAAATCGATAAAACCGTCCGTACCTTTAATGTCAGCAGCTTGGAAAGTCTGGAGCAAACCGCGGAGGTCTTGCGGTAAACCGTTTGAAAGTTTGAAATAAACTGACAAACTGATCCTTATCTGGTATTTTGTAGATTGTGACTCCGGTTGCCTCTGCAAAGAAGCTCTTTTGGGAAGGAGATGAATGATTTATGACACAGGCAAAGATTCTGGAAGGCCAGAATGCTCTGGTTACCGGCGCATCGCGAGGCATCGGCAGAAGCATCGCATTGGCACTTGCCGAAGCTGGTGCGAACGTGGTCGTGAACTATGCCGGAAATGACGAAGCGGCAGCCGCTGTTGTCACCGAGATTGAGGCGCTTGGCGTCAAAGCATACGCCGTCAAAGCTCATGTAGGCAGCAGCGAGCAGTTTGAAGGTATGGTCAAAGGCGTGCTCGAAACGTGGGGTCGGCTGGATATCCTGGTTAACAACGCCGGTATTACTAGAGATAATTTGATTATGCGGATGAAGGAAGAAGAGTTTGACGCGGTGATTGAAACGAATCTTAAAGGCGTATTTAACGGAATCAAAGCCGTGACCCGTCCGATGATGAAGCAGCGCTCGGGGCGAATTATCAATATTTCTTCCGTGGTGGGCGTGCTTGGCAACGCAGGCCAGGCCAATTATGTTGCGGCCAAAGCCGGAGTGATCGGATTGACGAAATCGTCGGCGCGCGAGCTTGCTTCACGGGGGATTACCGTGAACTGCATCGCTCCCGGTTTTATCGAGACGGATATGACGGATCAGCTCTCTGAAGAGCTTCGTCAGGGAATGCTGGGAAGCATTCCGCTCGCCCGGCTGGGTCGCCCGGAGGAAATTGCCAAGGTGACGGTTTTCCTGGCGTCAGACAACGCATCTTATATGACGGGACAGACGCTGCACGTTGACGGCGGGATGTACATGTAATTTGCAATCTCGCTTCTGGCATTTTACTCTTAATTCTCGTATAATACCATGGAGGAGGTGAACCGGATGTCCGATGTATTGGATCGCGTAAAACGCATTGTGGTGGATCGCCTTGGTGCAGATGAAGCCGAAGTGACGCTTGAAGCGTCATTCAAAGATGATTTGGGTGCTGATTCGCTCGATGTTGTAGAACTAGTTATGGAACTCGAAGATGAATTCGACCTGGAAATTTCAGACGAAGATGCAGAGAAGATCACGACCGTAGGTGAAGTTGTAAACTACATACAATCTCATACCTAAAGTCATGTTTAAAAGTCCCGTACCTCCTTATCAAGCAGGCGGGACTTCTCCTCATCTTAAGAGGGAATTTCTTTGACTGCCGGTTGTTATTGGATGGTTTATAAAATTTGATATTACACATGAAGTCTATACGAGGTGAGTGTGTTTGAAACATAGAGTGGTAGTAACCGGCATGGGCGCAGTAACGGCCCTCGGACATGATCTGGAGACGTTCTGGAGCAATCTTACGTCAGGTAAATCCGGCGTATCTTTGATCGAGTCCTTCGATGTCAGCGAATATCCGACGCAAATTGCCGCTTCGGTGAAAGACTTTAATCCCGAAGATTATATTGAACGCAAAGAAGCAAGAAAGATGGACCGGTTTGTCCAGTTTGCGGTGGCCGCTGCAACAAGCGCACTGAAGGACAGCGGTTTGAATATTGCCGAACAGGCTGATCCGGAACGGGTCGGCGTAATGATCGGCTCGGGCATCGGCGGCTTGGGCACGTGGGAGGATCAGCATAATATTTTGCTTCAAAAAGGTCCGAAGCGTGTAAGTCCGTTTTTTATCCCGATGATGATCGCTAACATGGCCTCCGGGCATGTATCGATCCTGTTCGGAGCTAAAGGTCCGAACAGCACGGCGGTGACTGCGTGCGCGACCGGAACTCATTCCATTGGCGATTCGTATAAGCTGATTCAGCGCGGCGATGCCGATGTGATGATTTGCGGCGGCGCGGAAGCAACGATCCGTCCAACGGGGCTCGCCGGCTTTTGTGCGATGCGGGCGATGTCGACCCGCAATGGCGAGCCTGAGAAGGCCAGCCGTCCTTTCGATACGGAGCGGGACGGATTCGTCATGGGCGAGGGCTCGGGGATTCTTATTCTCGAATCGCTGGAACATGCGCAAAAACGCGGTGCCAAAATTTATGCCGAGGTCATTGGATACGGACTCAGCGGAGACGCTCATCACATGACGGAGCCCGATCCGAACGGTCCGGAGCGCTGCATGAAGATGGCGATTCGCGATGCGGGAATCGATCCGTCCGAGGTGGATTACATCAACGCGCACGGAACTTCGACTCCGGTCGGTGACCGGTCGGAAACGATCGCCATCAAACGTGCGTTTGGCGACCATGCATCCAAAGTTGCAATCAGTTCAACCAAAACGATGACAGGTCACTTGCTCGGCGCAGCCGGCGGCGTAGAAGCCGTTATCTGCGGGTTGACGTTGCAAAACGGAGTTATCGCTCCGACCATCAACCTGGAGCATCCGGACCCGGACTGCGATTTGGATTATGTTCCGAACGTAGCCAGAGAAGCGGATGTACGGGTAGCCATGTCAAACTCTTTCGGATTTGGCGGGCATAATGCCACGATCATTCTGAAGAAATTCGAAGCATAAGGGGACAGTCTGTTGAGTGGAGATCTGAAGCAGTTACAACAAAAACTTCAACTGGCATTCCAAAATAAACAGCTTCTGAAACAGGCCTTTACGCATGCGTCCTATGTGAACGAACATCGGTTTAGCCAACACGAGGACAATGAACGGCTGGAGTTTCTTGGAGATGCAGTTCTTGAACTGACGGTATCGGAACATTTATACCGGATTTTCCCGGATCGCCCTGAAGGGGAGCTTACCAAGCTGCGAGCAGCGATCGTTTGCGAGCCTTCCTTGGTCAAATTCGCGGAAAACCTGGAATTCGGCAAATACGTGCTCCTCGGTAAAGGGGAAGAGTTGACGGGTGGAAGAACCCGCCCGGCCCTGCTGGCCGACGTATTTGAATCTTTTGTCGGTGCCCTTTATCTGGATCAGGGCCTGGAGGCGGTAACGACCTTCCTTCACAGCCAAATATTCTCTCAGATTATGCTGGACGGCAAATTGCAGACGACGGATTATAAGACGGAGCTGCAAGAGCTGACTCAGCATCATAATATGGGGGTATTGGAGTACCGGATCGTTGAGGAGCGCGGGCCGGCGCATGAGCGGGAATTCGTGTCCGAAGTTTTCATGGAAGGGCAAGGCCTTGGCCGGGGGACCGGCAGATCGAAGAAAGAGGCCGAGCAGCAGGCGGCTGCCGTTGCATTGGAACGGCTTAAGCAGAGTGAGCAGAAGCCTTTGTAATCGGATGGATTGCTTTTCGCATGAAGCTAG
>DJTQ01000046.1 GCA_002439285.1 Paenibacillaceae bacterium UBA6304 | reverse complement strand
CCAGCCGAGCAGCGCCAGCCGCAGGCAGGCATCGGCGGCCCAAGCGGCGTCACCATAGGCCATGGCGCGCTCGACATGGCCGCAGCCGGGTGCGCCGCAGGAGCACGCTGGGCCGGCATCGCCCGGCACTGCCGGTTCGGGCTCCCGACCCGAACCGGCTGCTTGGGCCTCTACGCTGGCATCGATCCTCTCGCCAGCTACCGCCTCAGCGCCGGCCCCAACCCGGGCGCCTGTTCCACCCTTGCCGGCCAAGCCTGCTGAGGTGCGCGGCCTCCGCCAAGGAGGCTGCTCGGGCAGGAGGGCGTCCAGCGCCTCTGCCCCCTCCTCAAGCAGCCCCGCCAAGATGAGCGGGCTGCTCTCTAGCCGCCGCAGCAACTCCCGGCTTTCCGCGCTGCCGGGAAGATATGCCGGAAGCACGACCGTGCAGATCGGCGCCCCATCGTTCCTGTGAAGAGCGGCATTGCTTACCGGGCTTGCAACTGTCTGCTCACTACCTTCGACCCCAGCACTCCCGGTAGCACTCTCTGCGGCGCTACCGGCTCTATTTTCGCCATCTCCCTGCGTCTTTCCTTTGCCTATGCCGCTACTGCCGGCTCTCCCCGTGCTGCTTCCGCCTTCTCCTTCGTCTCCACTGACACGATGCCGGCGCCTTCTGCCCTCCGAGGCCTGGGCGGGAAGATCGATCCGTAGCCCGCCCGCTACCAGCTCTATATGAATATCGCTTGGAACAGCAAGTGTTCGGCTCATCTTACTTCCTCCTCCATGATGCTCCCCGTCTGAAGCGCGATCAGATTGCGCAGCTCTTCATTGGACATTTCCGTCAGCCATTGCTCGCCTGAACCGACGACTTGTTCCGAGAGCGACTTTTTACGTTCGATCAATTCATCGATCCGTTCTTCCAGCGTCCCCTGGCAGATCAGCTTATGGACCTCCACGTTTTTCTGCTGCCCGATCCGGAACACCCGGTCCGTCGCCTGGTTCTCGACCGCCGGATTCCACCACCGGTCATAATGAATTACATGGTTAGCCCGAGTTAAGTTGAGCCCTACGCCGCCAGCTTTAAGCGACAGCACGAAGATCGGGGCTCCCTCCCCCTCTTGAAAAGACTTCACCATCTCGTCACGCTCTTGCTTTACAACACCCCCGTGCAGAAAAAACGGGGTTCTCCCGTACCGTCGTGTCAACTGCTCCTGAAGCAGCTCCCCCATTTGCACGTACTGCGTGAAGATGAGTGCCGCTTCGCCATTATCCATAATGAGATCAAGCAGTTCCGTCAGCCGCTCCATTTTTCCCGATCGTCCCATTCCTGCGGCAGGGCCGGATAGAGGCCTTCCGGCTGCCAACTGCGGGTGATTGCAAATTTGTTTAAGCCGGGTGAGCGAGGACAACACAAGACCTTTGCGGGCGATGCCGCCGCTGTCGCCGATCTTCGACATCAACTCCGCCGTTACTGCCTCGTACATTCCGGCTTGTTGCGCAGTCAGAGAACAGTACGATTTAAGCTCGATTTTCTCCGGTAAATCCTTGCGAATATCCGGATCGCTCTTCAACCGCCGGAGCAGAAACGGTGCCACCAATTTCCGCAGCTTGTGAAGCTCGGCGGCTTGCCCCTCTCCGGCTCCCGCATATTTAGAACGAAACGAGGCGTTCGTACCCAAATAACCGGGGTTTAAGAACTGAAAGATCGACCACAACTCGCTAAGCCGGTTCTCCACCGGGGTCCCCGTCATCGCGATTCGCTGCGGCGCATTCAGCTTCATCACGCTTTGAGCCTGCTTTGTGCCAAAGTTCTTGATATACTGCGCCTCGTCGAGGACGATCGTCTTCCACTTCAAATCGCGGAGCTCCGTACCGTCCCGTCCGGCCAACTGGTAGGTTGTCAGCACCACATCGCTTCTGCTGCATTCTTGCAAAAGCGGGTCTCCATGCAGTCGATCACCCCCATGATGAACATACAGACGCATTTCCGGAGCAAATCGATCCAACTCCCGCTGCCAATTTCCGAGGAGTGAGGTCGGGCAAACAATGAGGCTGGTTCCTGGGGTCGTTTCCAACCCGTCGAGCAGTTCCGTAATCACCTGCACCGTTTTGCCGAGCCCCATGTCATCCGCCAATAGCGCCCCAAAGCCAAGCTGCCGCATCGATGACAGCCATTGAAAGCCTCTCTCCTGATAAGGGCGCAGCGTACCGTTCAGCGCCTCAGGCACTCGGCGCGATGAACAAACGCGCAGCGTATCTCCGGACAACAAAACGGCCAGCAGTCCCTCCGTTTCCACAGTATCTACTTGAAAACCATCGAACCGGTTATCCCGATCGGCTCCGGAAGCCAAATACATTAATTCCCGAAACGTCATGCTGCCGCTCTCTTGCCGTTTCATGAATTTCAGCACTTGGCGAAGTTCCTTGACGTCAATCTCAATCCACTCACCACGGAAAAAGACGAGCGGCGATTTGGAAGAGGCCAGTTGCGCCAGCTCCTCCCGGCTTAGCTCTTCCCCATTCAGAACCGCCCCCGCTTCAAAAGCAACCAACTGTTGAACGCCAAGCCCTGCATTCGGCTCTTCTTCTCCCTTCGGCTTCTCCCAGCCGGACGCCTTGATCTTCACGCCTGCGGCGCGCCTGCCCTCCCGAGTCCACCGGGAAGGCATCTGCACATTCACGCCGTGCTTGCGGAGCAGGACTACGGAGCGGCTCAGGAAAGTGTACATTTCTTCGGGCCGAAGTTCCAATACTTCAGGCCGGGCCGATTCCATCGCGGCACCAATCTCGGCCGATAATTCCGCGGCCTTCTTCATGCGAAGCAACAAGTTTCGGCGTACATTCCGATACTTTCGCCCACGGATGATCATGTCCGGTGCCGGATAACTCCAGATCAAACCCGCAGGAAGCAATACGGAGGGGTCCTCTGCACCTTCTCCCCATAAAGTCAGCCGCCAGAGAAGATCCGGATTCCGTTCATCTGCGTCGTTGTCCCGTATCGGCTCGATTCTCAGACATAATCGCAACGAACCGACGTCTCCTTCCTTCCCGCCCTCTTCGTCCGCACTCGGCCGCGCTCCTCCGGCACCCGAAATTTCTTCCGTCAAATGCTCTACCTCAACGCTGTTTCCTTGAATGTCCGGCGGACTTCCTGCACTAAGCAAGTTATTCCACCACAGCTCGGTAAGCGGAGACGACCCCCTGCGGTAATCGGCCCGCGAGGGATTTAGTTTCCTCCCAAGGTCCCCTACCGCTTTTCGGACCTCATGGTCTATCATCTCTGTCAGAAAAGAGTGCAGTAAGGCTAGCTGACGGTCACCAAGTGAGCCGTTCTCCGGCCATCCCAGCGGTTGCACCGCAGCCAATGCCACGGGCGGCATGGATGCCGCCATCTGGCGAAAACGCTCTTCGTCGCTCTCTTTCAGAAGTGGCCCCCACACCGCACTTATGGCGGCTTGCGTTCCCCGCCTGCGCCCCAGCGTATTTGCCCCTGGCTTCGTCGCCGGGACAATTCGGCCACGCAGCAACAGATCCAGCGCAAAACGGGCCGCAACGCTCCAGTACTCCAACTCCTGGCCCGGTTGAATTCCGTTGGCCGCAAAATAGCTCTCATCCCAGTTCAACAATAACTGCCAGGATTCCTGGACTGGCAAAGCAAGCCCCTCCAGCGTTCTTCCCATTAACCCCTTGCGATCGCCGGTGCCCGCCATCCTGCGCCCTGAGGATACCGGGTATCGGATTTCCGCAAGTCTAAGCGCAGCATGCTGAAACGGGCGTACTCCGGCTGAAGGCTCCAGCGGTCTGACTGCCGCCGTCCATGCGTCCACTTTGGTTTCCGATATTTCACCGGAGAAACAAAACAATACATCTCCGAGCCAAATTCCATAAAGGCGTTGATTCATGGTGATCTCCCGTCATTTCCTGATTCGCGTCCAATGGACTAAAAAACGCACTAATTCTATCTTATACGAAACCGTGCCTATATAAAACCGCCGTCCGATCCCGTTTCATTCCTTTTTCATAAGTTAAGAAATGGTTTCCCCTAGGAATGGGTATATTCATATAGTAAACGGGAACAGCCCGGTATAACCGCTCGAAGGAGGTTTTAAAATATGTTCAGACCCAAGATTCTCCCGTGGTGGAACTGCCTATTCTTTCTGGCCGTTATTGTTCTCAATATTCTTGCACAAGCTCTCCCGCTGGGCGGCGCCAGCACCGGAGAACTGTCAACGCGTTATTCTACTCTGCTAACACCTGCCGGTTATGCCTTTATGATCTGGAATGTCATTTATGTTCTGGTAGGATGCTCAATCGTGTATCTCTACCGCCGAAGAAACTCTCTTGAACAATGGATGCGCTCCTTCACGCTCTGGTTCATTCCGTCCTGTCTGTTTAATATGGGCTGGCTTTTGCTTTGGCATCATGAATACCTGGTTCTGTCCTTCATCGCCATGATACTGCTGCTCGTTTCCCTTGCAGGGTTATATCGACTTACAAGACAAATCGAACGGCCTACCTTGGGGGAAATCTGGTTCCTCCGTCTCCCGTTCGCTCTGTATACCGGCTGGATCATTGCCGCCGTCTTGGTCAACCTGCAGGTAACGCTCCAATACTCCGGGTTATTTCCTGAACTCCAAGAGACTGCAACGGCGGTCGTCTTGCTCATCATTGGTGTTATTGCCGTTGTTCTTATCGGCAGTTGGACACGGGACGGTGCCCTCCCCCTTCCTATTGCTTGGGGATACGCGGCTATTGCCGTCAAGCACTCCGAAGAACGAATCGTGCTTTTTACCTCCGGCTTGGCAGCATCCATCCTCTTGGTGTTTGCTCTCGCCCTCTTCTTCATTCGATCTAGGGAACGTGACTAACCCCGGCAACAAGAAAGGGAGTACAAACCCATCCAGGTCTGTACTCCCTTTCTTGTTTAGCTTTAAATCACACCTTGCCCTACTTCGAAGCGATTACTTCGATCTCCACCAATCCGTCCTTAGGTAGACGGGCTACCTGGACCGCGCTGCGGGCCGGAAAAGGTTCGGAAAAAAAACTTCCGTAAATTTCATTCACTTTGGCAAAGTCATTCATATTTTGCAGGAATACCGTCGTTTTAACGACCTTATCTAACCCGGTTCCCGCCGCTTCCAATATGGCACTAACATTGCGCAGCGCTTGAAGCGTCTGGCCTTCGATACCTTCGGCAAGTTCGCCGGTCTCGGGAATCAGACCCAGTTGGCCCGAAGTAAACACGAAGTCCCCGATTTGTACGGCCTGGGAATAAGGGCCGATCGCTCCTGGTGCTGCCGATGTTGAAATGACTTCCTTCTTCATTTGCCATCCCTCTTTTGCTAGAATTTCTTATTATTGTAGCTAGGAAAGGTGGATTAAAGCAACTTGTCTTTTTGTTTCAAGCCAACCTCTCCGGCTACATTCTCTTTCATATCCGAGGTTAGCGGCAGATACAGGGAAAATGTACTACCTAACCCTATCTTGCTCTTCAAGCGGATAAACCCTCCGAGCAAGCGGGCCAGGTCCCTGCTGATCGACAATCCGAGACCGGTCCCTCCGTATTTCCGGCTAATGGAACCGTCCGCCTGACGGAAAGCCTCAAAGATCGCTTCATACTTGTTTTCCGGGATTCCGATCCCGGTATCCGTTACCGCGAAAACAATCCATTCCCCTTCCATCATGTCATCGATGCCCGTTTTGCGGATTTCGAGTTTGACTTGTCCATTCTGGGTGAATTTGAAAGCATTGGACAGCAAATTACGCAAAATTTGGCCAATCCGCTGGGCATCCGAAAGAATCGTGCAAGGAAGCCCTTCCTCAATACGGATTTCAAACGCAACACCTTTCTGGCTCGCCATGTGCTCAAAGTGCATTTCTAGCAATTCCGCAATTTCAGCGATCGCGACATCCTCCTCCACGACCTCCAGCCGTCCTGCTTCCACCTTAGACAAATCCAGAATATCATTGATCAGCTTAAGCAGATCTTGTCCTGACTTATAAATGATCGTCCCGTAATTGGGCGTATCCTCTTCTCCATTCGTAGTCCCGTCTCCACCCTCATTTTCGGAAATAATCTGGGCCAGATTAATGATACTGTTTAAGGGCGTTCTTAGTTCATGAGACATGTTCGCTAAAAATTCCGACTTATACTGCGAAGCCAGCGCAAGCTGACCCGCCCGTTCCTCCAATATGATTTTTGCCGTACGCAGCTCTTCCGTCTGTTTTCGCAGCAATTCATTGGCGTACTTCAATTCCAGCGTTTGTCTCCGTTCAATTTGGAAATCCCAGAGAATCAGCGCAAAAATTACGCTAAGCCCCATCGTCAGCGGAAACGTAATCGGCACAATCTCCAATAAATATTTTTTCATGGGGAGAACACCGAATATGGATATATTAAGCGTGTTAATTATATTAACGATCACAATCGTAATGGCACCCTTGCTTATTAACCCATAGTTGCTCCGTCTCATCCAAATATTAAGGGCGGCACAAACAATCCCTAATATCGAAAGATTGATAAGTCCTGCCATAGCGGCGTCATTCCAGCCTAAGGTGAGCCTGGCCAGACCAATTCCTATCCCGATAATCATAAGTGCGAACGGCTGCAGATAGACGCCACTGGCAATAATCAGAGGTACGATGCGAAGGTCGAAAATAACGTCATCGTTTAATTGGAAGCCGAATTTCATGCAGACCCACCCTGCGAATATGAACAAGGCCAACGATAAAATGTAATTGATTTTAAAAGAAACCTTGGTAAACGCATATTTATATATCACGTTTGCCAGATAAGCAACCGTGATCAGCAACCCCAAATTAAGTATAAACATCTTGCCAAAGCCCATATGCTCACTCCCGTAGGTCATGTCGTTGTTCGTAGCCTATTCCATATTAACACAAGCCGGGTGATGCAAAATGAGGCAATTGGCATTTTTTTGTATAAGCATCGATTTAACCCGAATAAAAGACGCAAATCATATACGATTTGCGTCTTTCTTCCAAAATAACGGCCAGGGAATATACGCCCTCCCTGTGTCCTCCCGCGCCCAGAGCCGCCACCGCTTTCCGCGAGGTTCAGGAAGGAGCTCGGGATCACTCTGGAACTCAGGCTCCACTTCCACATCCCTGAGCGTATAATAGCGGAGATTGTAGGTGTTGACTGTGTCGCCCTGAGCCGTCACCACACGATCTCCCCGCATCTCGATAATCCTTCCGGTAACAATGCGGGAAACATACATCTTCTACCGCCTCCATTATAGAGGTAGTTCAAAAAGTCATCTTTTGAACCTTCTCGGTGCTGAAAAGCCGACTTTTTTGAACCTGTACTAATGGGCCAGTCAAGATGCCCAACTTACTCGCGGCTACGGGCCCAGTCATTGTATTCGCGCTCGGCGGCATCCTTGGTGTGCCCATAACGTTCTTGCAGCTTGCCCACCAGTTTGTCCTTTTCGCCATCAATGACATCCAAATCATCGTCCGTCAGCTTGCCCCACTGCGTCTTAGCTTCACCCTTTATCTGATTCCATTTTCCTTTAAATACATTGTGGTCCATCTCTCATCAACTCCTTAATAATTTGTCAAGGCTGATCGAGTATCAGTAACAATTCCGTGTATTCTGTAAATACCCGTCCCCGCCTGAATTGAACCTTAGAAGGTCTTTCCAGTGATCTCACGAATCCTAATCATGCAAACAGGCCCCGTAACCTCACGGGGCCTGTTTGATTACTTTATTCTTTCGATAAGCATCCACAAACAGCTTTGCGAAATAAGGATCCCATTGGGTTCCCCGGCCTTCTTCCAAAATCGAAATTGCCTTCTCTTCATTCAGCCCTTTCCGGTAAGGACGGTTAGAAGTCATAGCGTCAAAAGCATCGGCTACCGCAATGATCCGGCCAAACAATGGGATGTCTTCTCCCTTTAAGCCATCGGGATATCCTCCTCCATCATAACGTTCATGATGCGATCTCACACCCGGTAAGAAAGGAGCCATAGCGTCCACCGGCTCGATCTGCTTCAAAATCGCCTCTCCAAGCACGGGATGCTGTTTGATCTGGTCCCACTCTTCGTCGGTCAGGCGGCCTTCTTTCAGCAGAACCGCATCACGGATCCCGATCTTGCCAATATCGTGCAGCAACGCCGCCTTCCTCAAATCAAGAATTTCTTCTTCCGGAAGCTTGGCGAGCAGGCCGATGGCGACCGCATATTCCGCAACCCTTAAGGAGTGGCCCGCCGTATACGGGTCACGCGCGTCCAGTGCTGCTGCCAAGGTTGCAAAATAACTCTCCAGTAGTTGATTGTTTCGCTCTGCCTGAACTTTGATGCCCCGCAGCATATGGTTGAACCCTGAAACGAGCCTGGAGAATTCATCAGAGAATAAATCGCTGGCTCCGCTCCGAACATACCCGTTCTTCACTTCGGACATCTTTTCGTATAAATGCTGGATCGGCAACTCGATCTCCCGGGTAAGCAGCCTGGAACCTATAAAGGCAATGCCAAGGCCAATCAACAAAATATAGGCGGCCCACTGCCAATAGGATATATCGGCGAGACTCCAGGCCCCCATCCGGAACTGAACCGCCAGGCTGTAAAGCAAAAGAGGGAAGGCTCCGATGAGAAAGAAACTCCACCTCAGTTTACGACGAATGGATATGAGCACCCTTCCTCCAAGCGTTATTTCTTTGCCAAACTGACGAAGCGACCGGGCTCCTAATTCGAGCAAAATTGGCCGTATGGCATAGGAAGTTAAATAAAACTCGATTAGAGCATTCATCCCGGCGATGAGCACCATTCCCATGGAGGCAAGCAACACATAAAAATAGGGAATAGATAGTTTATCCATATAAATCAGCCAAAGTGTCATCCCTGCCGCCGGTAACATCAATCCGAATAAGTGCGGACCCACCATTCGTTTTACAGCCAGAGCGGGTAATCTGTGCGTTCTTATGTATACATTTTGCAGAGTGGAAAAGTTGTCGACCTCAGCCGTAAAGCAGTTTCTAATCGGACGAAGCTGTAAATAAAACACAATCCACTCCAGCGCAACCATGATGCAGAGCGACAGGGCGAGCACGCCGGACAGCAACCAATATTGCTCTTTAGGAATGTTTAGCTGGGTGAATAATATCAGGCTTCCGATCATGATCACCGCAAGCAGCGTGCCCGCTGCATAATTCAACCTCAAGCGAGAAATAAATGTCTTGTATACCGTCAAGGGACTAGTCATTCCTTCCATCAAACCGCTTCTTACATCATTATCGGCAGGATATGGCAAAGTTTTCAGTGATTAATTTGTGGGCAAACCCGTTAAATTTGGCTAAATATTAAACAAGCATGCATTCGGGACAGCCCAAAAAAATTAGAAGGAGGAAGCTATGGACTTAACCGCCTACACCGATTCTATTGTTATTTTGCTATCCAGCTTACTCCTCATAGGCGTCTTCGCCACCAAATTTTCAAGTCGCTTCGGTTTGCCCGCGCTTGTATTTTTTATTGCCGCGGGAATGGTGCTCAGCCGGTTCATTTACTTTGACAATGCTTTTATCGCCCAATTGGTCGGCACTTTCGCATTGATCGTCATTCTTTTTGAAGGCGGCATGCAGACCAAGTACACTACGATCAAGCCCGTCATCTCCAGCGCCTTATCTCTGGCCACCATCGGCGTCATCCTTACGACCTTGATCATCGGGATCAGTGCCTATTATATATTAGGGGTCTCTTTCGAAGAAGGCCTGCTGTTTGGCGCTATTGTCGGCTCTACCGACGCTGCCGCGGTATTCTCCGTTCTCGGAGGAAAAAATATCAAAGAGCGGATTACCTCCACGCTGGAGGCCGAATCGGGCAGTAATGATCCCATGGCCGTATTCCTGACTGTATCTTTAATTGAATGGATTCAGCATTCGAATCATGATTTGTTGCCGCTCATCCTGTCCTTTTTTCTGGAAATGGGTCTTGGACTGTTACTGGGGCTCGGGTTCGGATGGATTGCCGTCAAGGTCATCAACAACATCAATTTCGACTCCTCCGGGTTATATCCGGTCATGGCCGTTGCCTTTGCTATTCTGACCTATGGAATTACAGCGACCGTTCACGGCAGCGGACTGCTGGCGGTTTATGTCATGGCACTGGTCCTCGGAAATTCGGATCTGACCTATAGGCAGTCGATACTTCAATTTAACAAAGGATTTGGCTGGATCATGCAAATCACCATGTTTACTCTCCTCGGGCTGCTTGTATTTCCTGCCGAGTTGCCGGGAATTATGATCCCCGGGCTCGCCTTATCCATGATTTTGATGCTCATAGCCCGCCCTGTCGGCGTTTACGTGAGCCTGATGTTCGCTAAATTTTCATTAAAAGAAAAAACTTTGATCTCCTGGGCCGGGCTTCGCGGTGCCGTTCCGATCGTGCTGGCGACTTATCCTTTAATGAGCGGACTTCCCAACGGGCCTCTGTTCTTTAATGTTGTTTTCTTTGTCATTCTGACCTCGGCAATCATTCAAGGGACTACGATCTCCCCTTTGGCCGAGAAACTAAGCCTGACCGGAGAGAGCGATTCACAGCCTCATTCTCTCCTTGAACTCGTAGCCTTGGGCAAGACCAAATCCGAAATCAATCATCTTCATATCCACGCGGGGATGAACATCATAGGCAAGGAATTGCAGGAGCTGGATCTACCCGAAGAGGTGCTGGTCACGGCGGTCATCCGGGGCGAACAAATCGTCACCCCTCGCGGCAACACGATTATTGAAGAAGGAGATACTTTGTACATTCTCGGCCCCAAAAACCAACGGGGAAATATCAAAAAAATATTCAGTTACCGCAGCTCTCCTTTTGTATCTGGAGTTCCCGAAGTCGAATTAATACCCGGGCCGGATGATCGGGGAAAATCTCCCTTAAAAAAAGATTAAAATTTTTAAAAAAGTAATTTTAAAATTGAGCAACCGCTTTCAATCCTTAAAGCTCGTGCAGCACCTTGTTTGCCGGGCTCTTAAGGATTATTTTATATCACATACCACGTGATATTTTTCACATTAACCCATATGCATATATGCTAAAATTCCATCGAGCAAAGGTTTTCGGACTCCCTTCAGGCCTCAAAAGTCCTGTAACGGCGCCGTCTTCCCGCTTCGCAAGTTATTAAAATGTCTTCACATTTTAATATATATATTTTATAACTGGAGGTCATTTATTATGAAAAAAGCATCCATTTTACTGTGCAGTGCCTTGTTGCTTGGTCTGCTAGCAGGCTGCGGTTCCAACGACGGTAATAATGCCGCACCCGCCAACAATACCCCTGCTGAGAATAGTGCCGCAGGCAACGCTAACAAAGCAAATAGCACGGATACAGCGGCTGAACAAGGCAAGTACCAAGACGGCGTTTATTTTGCACAAGGCGAAGCTGATCCAGAGAGCGGCTGGCAATCCTATGTTACTCTGACGGTAGCCGGCGGAAAAATTACAGAAGCTAAGTGGAACGCGACTAGCGAAAAAGTAGGAGTAGATAAAGTTACTTATTCCGAAGAAGGCAAATACGGTATGAAAGCCGGCGGAGCCCAATCCGAATGGCACGAACAAGCACAAAAGGTTGAGCAATACCTGATCGAGAAACAAGACCCTAAAGATATCGCTTTGAACGATGAAGGTAAAACCGATGCAATCTCGGGCGTTTCCGTACATGTTAGTGAATTCTTTAACTTGGCTGATCAAGCTTTAACTGCAGGTCCTGTTGAAGCTGGAACATATAAAGACGGCACTTACCATGCTGAGGGCGAAAAATTCGACGAGCATTCCGGCTGAAAAAAAACCGCCGATGTAATTGTTGCTGGAGGCAAAATCATTAAAGTAAACTTCAGTGGCGTTAATGAAGCTGGTGAAGATAAGAAACAAAACTCCATTGACGGCAAATACGGCATGAAAGCCGGCGGAGCCCAATCCGAATGGCATGAACAAGCGGTCATCGCTGAACAGTATTTGGTCGACAAGCAAGATCCGGCTTCCCTTACTTTCAATGAAGAAGGCAAAACCGACGCCCTCTCCGGCGTATCGATCAGCCTTCAATCTTACTTTGGCCTGGTGACCAAAGCGCTTGAACAAGCAAAATAAGTAACTCCCGCATTCCACGATTTTACACCCTAAAGCGAGAAGGTGAGTCTCTTGAAGAAAATAGTCGTTCTAGGCGGCGGTTATGGCGGTGTCGTTACTTCCAAGCACCTGGCCAAACTGTTCAAGAAAGATAAAGACGTAGAAATTACGCTGATTGACCGCAATCCTTACCACACTCTTTTGACTGAATTGCATGAAGTCGCAGCCAACCGCGCTCCGGAAGATTCGGTCAAGATTGAGTTGAAGAAGATATTCGCCGGTCAAAAAGTCGATGTTGTCCTGGACTCGATCGATCATATCGATTTTGCTTCCAAGCAACTCCGTTCCGAGAAAAACACTTACAAATACGATTACTTGGTCATCGGTACCGGATGTAAGCCGACCTTCTTCGGCATCCCGGGTGCCGAGGAGCATTCCCTAACCCTTTGGTCTTATGAAGACGCCGTTCGTCTGAAAGAACAAATCCGGAATAAATTCGGGCTTGCTGCGAAAGAGAACAATCCGGCCAAACGTCGCAAAATGCTCTCCTTCGTCGTTGTGGGCGCAGGGTTTACCGGCGTGGAATTGGTCGGCGAAATGGCGGAGTTCCGCGACGAACTCTGCAAGGAGTTCTTCATTGATCCTAGTGAAGTTCGTCTCGTTGTAGCAGATATGGCTCCAAAGATTCTGCCGATTCTTCCTGACAAACTGATTGGAAAGGCAGCCAAACGTCTTCACAAAATGAATGTTGAAATCATCACCAGCGCCAAAATTACCGGTGTAACTCCTACCGGCGTTGTACTCGGAGACAAAGAGCTCGAAGCGGATACTGTAGTATGGACCGCCGGCGTTGAAGGTTCCGAACTGGTAGGCAAGCTGGATGTGAAACAAGAAGGCCGCAAACGGATCGTGACGAACGACAAGCTGCAAAGCGTCGATCACGAAAATGTTTATATCGTAGGCGATAACATCTTCTTCATTCCGGAAGGCGAAACACGTCCTGTACCGCAAATGGTAGAGAACGCCGAGCAAGCCGGCCCGTTGATCGCCCATAACATTCATGCCGACATTCATAACAAACCTAAGAAATCTTATAAACCTGGCTTCCACGGCACGATGGTTTGCATCGGCAGCCGTTACGGCGTCGCCAACGTGGGCTTGCCGAACAAGATGTTCATGCTCACCGGTTTCATGGCGATGTTCTCCAAGCACTTAATTAATATGTACTATCTGTTTACTGTAGCCGGCTTCGCCAAAGTCTGGACCTACATGATGCATGAATTCTTCCATGTCAACAACCGGAGAAGCTTTGTCGGGGGACACTTCGCCAAACGCTCTCCTAACTTCTGGACTCTTCCGCTCCGCATCTTCGTCGGATACAAGTGGTTAGAAGAAGGTTTGGATAAGCTGCCGAAAATCTTCAAGGATCCTTCGAACATCTTCCTGATCCCGGCTAATCCGAATGTGGGTGACGCTGTCTCCGCGGCCAGTGAAGCAGCTTCCGAAGTTACACAAACCGTAGATGCGCAAACTGCCGCTTCGGCTGTCGAAAGTGCTTCTACAGCGGTTACCGCTTTGCCTGTACCAGGATTCATCAAAAGCATAGTCAACTGGTTTATGGATATCTTCTTCTATTCCTCGGATGGCGGATTCACCGCTTTGGCCACCGTGTTCCAGTTCTTCATGGTATTCATGGAAATCGCCCTCGGCGTCATGATTATCGTCGGACTGTTCACAGCCGTAGCTTCCGCTGCCACCGTGGCGCTCGGCGTCATGATCTGGTCTTCCAGCATGGCTTCGTCGGAAATGATCTGGTACATGACCGCAGGCGTAGCCTTGATTGGCGGTTCGGGTAGCGCATTTGGCCTGGATTATTATGTTCTTCCTTGGCTCAAGAAGCAATGGAAGAGAATCCCGCTTGTACGAAGATGGTATCTATATACCGAGTAATTAAGAGTAATTAATAGTAATTAGCGGAATGAATTATTAAGTATTTTAACTGATTTCAAAAAGAGTAATGTGTGTCATCGCACATTACTCTAATTTTTACACTATTACCTAAGATTTTAACTATCGCGGCATTTCAGCCCGAGGAGTGTGCCCTTATGATTCATAAGCTCATCCAAGACGCATGTCACTTATTACAAGGTGAAATTTCGCCCGATACCGGGATTCAGCTCCATATTACCGATGAAGACGTACGGCCCTTTGCAATTTTGTTGGACCAGTACGACATGGCTGCGGTACGCCAGCAGCGCCTTATGTCCATTTACATCGCAATCAAGCTCGCCCTCTCGCGCCATCGTGACTGTGACGCTTCCGACAGCGGAGAAATACTGACACGCAAGGTGCTGGACGGCGACTATTTATATAGTTTTTATACCCAACTCTGCTTGGGGTGGCAAGAGATTGACCTTCTCATCCATCTGGCTCCCGTTATTAAACAAATCCAAATTAAGCGAATTGCCGGAAATTTCGAAGACGAACGGTTGCTCAAAGGAATGGAATTGTTTTTGCGGATTGAGAGCAACGGAGCCCGGCAAAGCCAAGCCATATGAAATGTAAGCCACATTGATCCGTCAACATGAATAAGGAGGGTTCATCATGAAGCTTAAACTGGATGAGGCGCTAGATATTTCACTCCGGTCGGTCGATAGGGAGATTGAGAATATAGTCAAACATGATAAGGACGTCCCTCGTTCCTCCGCACTAGCTAAGAGCATTGTGGATCTGGTCCGTTCCGGAGGCAAAAGAGTCCGTCCGCTCATGGTCATTGTCGGCAGCCGCTTCGGCCCCTCTCCCGATGAACGCAAAACATGGAGACTCGCGGCTGCGGCCGAATTCATCCATGCGGCTTCCCTGATTCATGACGATATCATCGATGATTCCCCGATTCGCCGCGGGCAAAAAGCACTGCATGTCAAGCTTGGCATAAACGAAGCCCTGCATGTCGGCAATTACATGTCCGCCAGAGTCATCGAACTCATCTCGGTCTATTCGGCGGACAGAGAGCGTTATGTTTATGATCTCTCCTCCCTGGCAACTACGCAGCTCTGTCTGGGAGAATATCAACAGTTGGCACATCTTTACGATTACGACGTATCGATAGAGGAATATCTGGAGAAATCGAGAAATAAAACCGCCCAGCTTATGGCGACTTGCTTACGAATCGGCGCCCAGTCCGCCGGAGCCGATGAGGAAACGGCCGATCTGCTCTACCTCTTCGGGGAGAAGCTCGGCATGGCCTTCCAAATCCGCGACGACATCCTCGACTTCACGCAGTCCGCGGAGAAACTCGGAAAGCCGGCCGGCAGCGACCTGCGCAAAGGCCAGGTTACCCTGCCGGTGCTCTATGCGCTGCAGGACAAGGAGCTAGCGCCCGCCATCCGCGCTATCTCTGCAGACACGCCGGAGGAAGTCACCGGTGCCGTCATCGCCGCGATCCAGCAGTCCGCCGTGCTTCAAAAGAGCGAAGCCCTGAGCGCCCAATACCTGGACGA
>DJTQ01000165.1 GCA_002439285.1 Paenibacillaceae bacterium UBA6304 | reverse complement strand
AGGGAGTAAAATGATTCCGAAGAAGCGGAGCGGTCGCCTTTGTTTCCGGATTTTATTAAGAGTAAAAATAAAAGCCGGGCAGGAGAGGATTCTCCGCCCGGCTTGTTTATTATGTTGATAATTAATCCAAATCTCCGGTCGCTTTATTGCGGCGGCTGAATTTCATAAGGAATTCGTAAACCACCGGCACGATAACGAGCGTCAGCACAGTGGAGCTGATCAAGCCGCCGATAACAGTGATGCCGAGACCGCGAGAGATAATACCCGCGCTATGTTCCCAGCCCAGGACGAGCGGCAGCAAGGCACCGATCGTAGCGAGCGCGGTCATAAGGATCGGACGAAGCCGCGTAGCCCCCGCTTCAAGCAGCGCATCGCGCGTGGACAGGCCTTCACGTTCTTTGTGGATGACGCGGTCGATGAGAACGATCGCGTTGGTAACCACAATCCCGATCAGCATCAGAACGCCCATGAGCGCCGAGACGTTCAGGGTTTCGCCGCCGATCAGCAGGCCGACCATGGCGCCGATCACGATAAACGGAAGCGAGAACAGAATGGCAAATGGCGCAAGACCGCCGCCAAACGTAACCACAAGCACAAAGTATACGATCGCGACCGCAGCAGCCATAGCAAGGCCCAACTGTCCGAAAGTATCGTTGATTTGCTCGGTAACGCCGCCGAAGCTAACTGTAATGCCTTCCGGTTTGTCCATGTCGTCGATTTTGTCCTGAATCGAAGCAGATGCTTTTTGGACGTCGGACGAGACAATCTTGGCGCTAACTTCAACGACCGTTTTGCCGTCCATCCGCATGATGGAATCCGGAGAGCTTCCTTTTTCAATCTTGGCGACTTCTTTAATCGGCACTTCCATGCCGAGCGGGGAAGTCAGTGTTTCATTTTCCATCTCCTGAATGCTGGTATAAGCATTCTCTTCGGTTTCAATGTAAACTTTATAATCTTTGCCTTCAAGCTGAACCTCGGTAAGAACAGGACGCTCGCGAACCGGACTCAGCTTCATTGCGATTTGTCCCGGGGTCAGCCCGAGTGAGCTCAACTTCTTCTGATCCGCTACCAAAGTGTACTGATCGTAAGCTGTGGAGATCGAAGTCTCACCTTTCTCGAAGTTCTTCGTATCCGCCTGAACCCATTCCAGAATTTGATCGGATACCGGTTTGATTTGCTCCAGATTGTCGCCGAAGACGTTGACGCTGAGCGTACTGCCGCCCATACCGCCAGACATCATTTCGGACATGTCTCCCCACTCGCCGTCAGGAACTTCTTTCTTCAGTCCGAGCAGGAGACTTTCTTTCACATCATTGAAGTGTTTCGTGTCCTTCTTATACTCAATATAGAAAAGAGCAGAATTGGATGAACCTGCGCCGAGCGGATTGCTTCCGCCGACAGAGTACTGCATTTTATCCATGTCTTTTTGGGCCAAAACGTATTGTTCCGCCTTTTGCATTTTCTCCTGAACATCCTCAAGACGGTCTCCCGGAGCCGGAGAATAGGTAACCATTACATATTTGTCTTCTTGCTCGGGCAGGAAGCTTACGCCGACGAGCGGATACAGGAACAAGCTGCCTACCAGTAAGACGATGGCAAGGCCGAAGGTGATCAGCTTGTGGGACAGCGACCAGTTGAGTACGCGCTGATAACCCCGTGCCAGACCTTTCGGATTGCTGTCATGGTCATGCTTCTTGTTCAGCCCTTTGCGGAACAAGGTATGCGCCAAGGCAGGCACCAGGGTAATGGCGACCAGCAACGAGGCGAGCAACGAGAACACCATGGTGTACGCGAACGGTTTGAACAGTTCGCCGACCATCCCGCTTACGAAGGCCAGCGGCAGGAAGACGGCGATCGTGACGATCGTTGAGGACATGATCGGAACGAACATCTCCCGGGTTGCCTCGATGATCAGCTTGCCGCCCTTCAGCTTCTCGCCGGTCAGGGACAAGCGGCGGTAAATATTCTCGATGACGACGATGGAGTCGTCGACCACCCGGCCGATGGCGACCGTCATGGCGCCCAGCGTCATCATGTTCAACGTAATATCCATTTGCTTCAGCGCAAGAACCGCGATTAGAAGCGACAATGGGATGGAGATAATGGAAATGATCGTCGAGCGGATATTCCGCAAGAACAAGAGAATGATCAGGACGGCGAACAGTGCGCCGAACAATGCTTTGGACAACATCGTATTAACGGAGTCCGTGATCGGTTTGCCCTGGTCAAGCAATACGGTGAAGTCGATATGGCCGTACTGCTCTTTCAACTCATCGGCTTTGTCTTTGACGAGATTGGCAACGTCGACGGTATTTGCATCGTTGTCTTTGACGATTTGAATCCCGATCGACTCGGCACCGTTGGTGCGGGAGATCGACTCGGCTTCCCCGATGACCTCGATCTTGGCAATGTCGCCAAGCTTTACGGTCGGAATGCCGGCCGGAATAGCGGCCATGCCGCCTTGAGCCGCACCAGCTCCGGTACCAGCAGCGGCCCCGCCGGCAGCACCCGCACCAGCGCCAGCAGTTCCATTGCCCGCCGCACCAGCGGCGCCAGCACCTGCACCCGCCCCCGGCATGGCCGGAATCGTAAGGTTCTTAAGATCATCGACGGTAGTGATGTTGCCGTCAACGACGACCGCCTTTTGCGACTGTTCCAAATCGAACAGGCCGAGCGGTACGCGCAGCGCGGAAGCTTGGACGATACCTTTTACGGTATCTTCGCTAAGTCCGAGCTGCTGCATCTTCGCCTCATCGAAGTTGAGGCGGACTTCTTTGACGTATTGTCCGGCAATTTGCACCGAAGCCACGCCATCCAGATCTTCAAGTGCCGGCTGGATGTCGTTTTGGATAATCCGGGTCAATGCCTCCAAATCGCCGGATTCGTTATCGGACAAGCTGAGCGAGATCACCGGCATAGAATTCAAGCTGAACCGGGTGATTTGCGGCTTTTGCGCATCGTCCGGCAGAGTAACGTCGTTCAACGCTTCCCGGACGGCCGCTGTGGCATTGTCCAGATTGGTGTCATAATCGAATTCAATAAACAGGGACGCCGCATTCTCCATCGAAGTCGAAGTAATCGTTTTTACTCCGTCGACATTGTGGAGTTTCGTCTCGAGCGGCTTGGCAATATCCTGAACAACGCCTTCAGGCGCAGCTCCCGGGTAAATTGCGGTAACGCTAAGAAAAGGGACATTGATATTAGGGATGGTCTCCTGCTTCATCGTAAGGCCGCTGTATAAGCCGACAACCGTGACGATAATCGTCAGCAACCAAACCGCAAATTTATTTCGCAGGGAAAATTGAATGATACTTTTCATCAGTTAGGTCTTCCGCTCCTCTCTATTTTTACGCATGATTCAAATAAGGCTGCATAATTCTCTCCAATTCCTCAATCCGGTCGTCCAGGTCAGGAATGGCCTTCACATTGGCGAGCATTCCCGTCAGAATAACCCGGCGCGGCCGGAGTTCAAGGATTTCCTCCTCCAACATTTGCAAAGATTCAAGTCCTTGCCGGCGGACTTCCGGTGAAGATACCCGGCTTTCAAGTAATTCTTTTAGTTCTCGGATAGCTAAAAGGGGATGACGCTCCAACGGTTTCAGGCAGCTATCATCAGCACCCCAGCGCTTCAAGACTTCTTCGTTGATCAATGGCTCAGGCTGTCGGCGGATCAATTGTTCCGCAGCCCCGTCAAGCAGGTCGGCCATATAAACGGCCATCCGGTGAGTACCGACCGTCATAGCCGGATCGAATAACAGTTTTATGTAGGCTCCGATAATCCCGTGGACCAACATGATCAGATCGGCAGTATACGGAGAGATTGCTTCTCCGTAGGCTGCTTCAATCGCCTTTTTGCTGTAAAGATGCAGCTTGGCGTTGTTTTCCCGGATGACCTCAGGCTCACCCCGGTAAAGGTTGCCGCTTTTGATCCAATCCCGAAACTGCATAAGCAGAAATTCGCGCAATTCCAGCACCAGGTTCAGCAAGACCTCGATTTGCAGGATGAGTCGCTCACGGGGAGTGAGATCCGGCTGATTTTCCGCTCGCAGCAGATGTTCCTGCAGCAATTGATAACAGTAATCGAAAAGGCTGAACTCCAGTTCATCCTTTGATTTAAAGACAAGATACAGGCTTCCTTTGGACATTCCGCAGGCATCGGCAATCTCTTGCATCGAAGTGGCGGAAGAACCTTTGGCGGCAAAAAGCTGCATGGCGGTTCGGAGAATCAGCGTTCTTTTATCGCCAGATTTAACGGACAATATCTATTCATCTCCTCCTGACTCTTAAGTTCTTAAATTGACTGATGGGTCAAAAATGATTATATTACAAAAATAAATCACATACAAATCATCCGACAAGCAGATACATGTAGGACAGGCATGGTATCCATTCTTTTCGACTACTTCTTTTAATGGTAGGAAGAATTCGAAGGTTCATGTAAAATGTAGATATATAGGCGAACACGCAACAACCCAGGAAAGAGGAATACAACAATGAGACGTGGACTTCAAATTATTTTAATCGCAGCGATCCTGTTTGCTTTTTACTTCTTCGGCTTCGGTGTCTTCGGCAAATTCGGCGGGATGCTGGTCAGTATATTTCAAACCCTGACGGTAATTACGATTGGATTGGCAATCTTTATGGAGAACCGGAACCCTTCCAGTACGATGGCCTGGATTCTTGTGCTTGCCCTGTTGCCGGTCGTGGGGCTGGTGCTCTATTTCCTGCTGGGACAAAATTATTTCAAACGGCGGAAATTTGATAAGAAGGCAGAGTCGGACCGTAAAAGCTTCGAGCGGATCGATCATAACGGCAACATGCTGCCTCGCGATCTGTCCCAGTTTACGCCGGGACAACAGCGCTTGCTGCAAATGTCGCAGCGGATCGCCCGTACGCCGTTCTCCATGGCAACACGGACGCGGGTGCTGACCAATGGGGAGGAAACATTCTCGACTCTCCTGAAAGAATTAAAGAAGGCCCAGCATCACATACATATGGAGTATTACATTTACCGGGCGGACGACATCGGCCGGGAAATCCAGAAGACGTTGATCGAACGGGCAAAGGCCGGCGTAGAGGTTCGGTTTATGTTCGATGCGGTCGGTAGCCTTGGGCTTCCGAAGGCTTTTATCAATGAACTAAGGGATGCCGGCGTAAAAGTGGGAGTCTACGGCGAAGTGCGCTTCCTGGCGCTTTCCAGCCGGGTTAACTATAGAAATCACCGCAAAATCGTCGTCATCGATGGTAATACCGGCTTTATCGGCGGGCTGAATGTGGGTGATGAATACTTGAGCCGCAGCAAAACCTACGGTTTCTGGCGGGATACGCACATGTTGGTCAAAGGTGAAGCCGTCCGTTCGATGCAGATTATTTTTCTCCAGGATTGGCAGTATGTTACCAGCGAAAGAATCATGGATCTGGAGTATTTGTCGCCGGAACTGGAGCAAGGCTGCAGCGGAGCGGTTCAAATCGTCCCCAGCGGTCCAGACAACGAAAGCAGTACGTTGAAGAATATCTTCTTCGCGATGATTACGTCGGCCAAAAAATCGGTTTGGCTGGCAACGCCTTACTTTATTCCGGATGAAGATATTTTGACGTCGCTCCGCGTGGCGGCCCTGTCGGGGATCGACGTACGGATTTTGTTCCCGGCCAAACCGGATAAGTGGCTGCCTTTCCTGGCTTCGCATTCCTATTTCCTCTCCCTGCTTGAGGTGGGCGTGAAAATTTACGAGTACGAAAAAGGCTTCCTGCATTCCAAATTGCTCATTGTTGACGGCGAGGTTGCAACGGTGGGTACGGCAAATATGGATATGCGCAGCTTCCATCTTAATTTTGAAGTCAACGTGCTGCTCGTTCAGAATGACAGTATTGCCAAAATCGTCAAGGACTTCGAGCGGGACTTGTTATCCGCCAAGCAAATCAAAAGAAAAGCGTTTATGAAGAAAAAAATCATCGTCCGTTTTATGGAATCGGCTGCACGGCTGATGTCTCCACTATTGTAAGGCAGGGTATTTATAGAATCCTTTAATGAAAAGGAGTACAGATGAGAAATAAAGCGGTGATCATCGGGGCGGGCTTTGGCGGCCTGTCCTGCGCTATTGAGCTGGCCATAAGGGGCTTCCAGGTAACGGTGCTGGAGCGTCAGAGTAGCGTTGGCGGCAAGCTGCAAAGGGTCGTGATCGACGGGTACCGTTTTGATAGGGGCCCTACAACGATTGAAATGGCGCATGTTTTTCGAAATCTGTTCCGCCGGGCAGGCCGGGATCTGAATGATTATGTGCGGCTGATTCCGCTTGAGCCCCGATCGCGCAGCGTCTTCGCCGATGGGAGTGTCGTCGATTTGACCGGAGACGTGGAATTTATGCAGCATCAGATCGGTACCTATAGTCCCGAGGATGCTCTTCACTATCCTGCATTTATTCGGGAGTCACGCCAGATGCTTCGTTACGCCAGTGAACATGTCCTAAACCGGCTCCCGCTTAGCAATTTGGATAAATGGTGGCGCGGGATATTCAGGGGATTGCTGATCCCGGAACTACACCATTCCTTGAACCGCCAGCTTCGCCGGCATTTCAGCCATCCGAATACGCTCGCTATGTTCGGTCGGTATGCCGCCCGCGTCGGTTCCTCGCCGTTCAAGGTTTCCTCCTTATGCGGCATGCTGGCAAGCTGCGAAGCCGACCAGGGTATATATACGGTTCAAGGGGGAACCTATCAACTGATTGAAGCAATGAAGCAACTGGCGGAGGAACTGGGGGCCCAAATCAAAACCGGGGTGGAAGTCACCCGGATTCAGGTAGTCGACCATCATGTTAGAGGGATTGAAACTACGGAAGGCGACTATGAATCCCCGCTTGTTATCGTTAATGGGGATGCGCTTTCTCTTAGCAAAAGGTTACTGGATGAGAAGGATCGTCCCTCCATGCCCGACCGTCTGATTTCGACGTTTGAGCCCTCCTTGTCAGCTTTTGTTCAATTGGCAGGAGTACCGGCCCGATTGGACCGCCTTCACCATCACACCGTGTTTTTTTCTGATAATTACGAGGGTGAATTTCATGATATTTTCGCCCATCGACGTCCGCCGAGTCATCCGTCGGTATATATCTGTAATTCTTCCTATTCGGAGGAAGAGGCAGCCCCTCCAGGCTGCAGCAATTTGTTCATTATGACCCATACCCCTTATTTATCGGCAGACTGGGATTGGGAACAGAAAGCGGAGGCTTACTCCAGAACGGTCATCTCTACGTTAAGGCAGCACGGATTGAGCGACTTGGTCCAAGGGCATGTATTGGCCCGGTATACGCCGTCGGATTTGGCGCGCGATACCTACTCCTATAAAGGAGGCATGTTCGGAATTACCTCGCACAGTTGCAAACAGGAATTGCGGCGGCCCGATAACCGCAGCCGGGATGTAAAGGGGCTCTGGTATGCAGGAGGAACGACGCATCCTGGCGGAGGTGTTCCTTTTGTCACGCTGTCAGGCCAGCTTGTGGCAGGGTATATTGCGAGGGGTTAGTCTGATGAGCCGGAGATTTGGAACATTTTACGTACTGGCCCCACATCCATTTCAGTAGTTCAATTTATATAGAAGGAGGAACGAAGATGGGAGATACATCCGGGCGCAAATCCGAACATATTCGCCTTTGCTTGGAAGAACAGGTCGGCGGAGAGGGCATTTCCACAGGATTCGAAAAATACAGATTCCGCCATAATGCGCTGCCGGAACTGAACTTTAACGAGGTCAGTTTGAAGACGACCTTTCTCGGTGCAGCGGTGCGCACGCCGCTGCTGATCAGTTCGATGACCGGCGGGAGCGAGCTCGCCGGCCGGATTAACGACCGCCTGGCGGAAGCGGCGGAGCGCCGGGGTTGGGCGATGGGGGTTGGCTCGGTCCGCGCCGCCGTGGAACGTGGGGAGCTGGCTCCCACGTTCGCCGTCCGGCGTAAGGCGCCGAGCATCCCTGTCATCGCCAATTTGGGTGCGGTCCAGCTCAGCTATGGTTTCGGCGCGGCGGAATGCCAGCGCGCGGTCGATATTGCCGGAGCGGACATGCTAGTGCTGCATTTGAACAGCCTGCAAGAGGTGTTCCAGCCGGAAGGAAATACCGGCTTTGGCGGGTTGCTCGCCCGCATCGAGGACGTATGCCGATCGTTGCCGGTTCCCGTAGGCGTCAAGGAGGTTGGCTGGGGCATCGACGGCGATACGGCCAGACGGCTCCGCGAAGCGGGCGTGGCCTTCATTGATGTGGCTGGCGCCGGCGGAACGTCCTGGAGCCAGGTTGAGAAGTTCCGCAGCGCCGACCCGGTACGGCGCGCGGCTGCGGAAGCATTCGCGGATTGGGGCATCCCCACCGCCGAATGCATCCGCGAAGTACGGGCGGCGGCGCCGGACGCCGCCCTGATCGGCAGCGGGGGCCTGAACACCGGCGTGGATGCCGCCAAAGCGCTGGCGCTTGGCGCGGATCTGGCCGGGTTCGGCCGGGCGCTGCTGGAACCGGCGGTGCATTCCGAGGAGCGTCTCGATGCGCTCTTGGAGCGCGTCGAATTGGAGCTCCGCACCGCCATGTTCGGGATCGGCGCCGGGACGGTGTCGGCGCTGCAGAACACGCCGCGGCTGGTGCGCCGCGAAGGATAACGCAGCTCTCAACCTTACCGATATATGAAGTAAGAAAGCTTCTGACAAAGAGGAAACACAATGAGAGGAGGTCTTTCATGGTTGAGCTTAGAGCGATGGATGACATGGAGTTTCAGGAGTATCGGGCCCGAACTGTACAGGATTATGCGGTCGACAAAACCGTCGCCGGAACGTGGAGTAAAGATGAAGCTGCTGCCCTGTCCGAGGAGGCGATCAGCAAGTTGCTGCCGGAAGGTCTGGCGACGAAGGATGTATTTTTGTACACGGTGCTTGATGCTGCGGAAGGAACCCCGATCGGCAATTTATGGGTCCAGTACAGCGAAAGCAAGAAGGGCCGGGAAGCTTTTATACTCGACATCGTCATTCACGAGGCATACCAAGGAAAGGGATTCGGCAAACAGACGTTGCAGGCGCTAGATGATATAGCCCGGGAACAGGGGGCGGCCAGCATCGGCTTGCACGTGTTCGGACACAATCAGAGGGCTTATAACCTATATCAAAAGATGGGCTACGAAACAACGGACATGGTAATGAGAAAAAACCTGTAACCTTCAACTTATTTGGAGATGTCCTTGAAATCTGACCGGGGGATAGGTACTATGGTTGAAGAAGATGAGCAATTACATGAATGAGGAGTTGTCATAGATATGGCTTTAAAAGCAGGAATCGTGGGCCTTCCGAATGTCGGGAAATCCACGTTGTTTAACGCGATTACCCAAGCGGGGGCGGAATCCGCAAACTATCCGTTCTGTACGATCGATCCGAACGTCGGGGTGGTGGAAGTTCCGGATGAGCGGCTCGACAAACTGACTGAGCTGGTCGTTCCTAACAAGACCGTGCCTACCGCTTTTGAATTTGTGGATATTGCGGGTCTTGTCCGCGGCGCGAGTAAAGGCGAGGGACTCGGTAATAAATTTTTGGCCCATATCCGCGAAGTGGATGCGATCGTGCATGTGGTCCGCTGCTTTGAGGACGAGAACATCACGCATGTCGACGGCAAGATCAATCCGATCAGCGATATCCAGACGATCAATCTGGAGCTGATTTTGGCGGACCTGGACAGCGTCGAGAAGCGTATCGATCGTTCCCGCAAAAATATGAAGGGCGGTAACAAGCAATATGCGCAGGAAGTGGAAGTTCTGGAGCGCATCAAAGATGCTCTGTATAACGATCAGCCTGCCCGTAGCGTAGAGCTGTCCGACGATGAGAAACAGATCGTCCGCGACCTCCACCTGTTGACGCTCAAACCGGTGCTGTATGCGGCAAATGTCAGTGAAGACGGTGTTACCGAAGCGGATAGCAATCCGTTCGTGCAGCAGGTTCGTGAATTTGCGGCCGGGGAGAATGCCGAAGTCGTGCCGATCAGCGCCAAAGTGGAAGCGGAAATCGCCGAGCTTGAAGGCGAGGACAAAGCGATGTTCCTGGAGGAGCTTGGCCTGGAAGCCTCCGGTTTGGACCGTTTGATCCAAGCGGCTTACCGCCTGCTGGGATTGTATACTTACTTCACGGCTGGCGTACAGGAAGTACGTGCCTGGACGATCCGCAAAGGAACGAAAGCGCCGGGAGCGGCTGGAGTTATCCACTCCGACTTCGAACGCGGCTTCATCCGCGCGGAAGTAGTTTCCTATGACGATTTGATGGCTGCAGGTTCGATGAACGCAGCGAAGGAACGCGGACAGCTTCGCCTGGAAGGCAAAGAGTATGTCGTGCAGGACGGAGACGTCATGCATTTCCGCTTTAACGTTTAAACTGGAATCTTCGGGTTTGCCTTAAAGGCAAACCCGTTTTTTATTTGCCATTTTTTTGTATTGCTGTGAACGGAACTGGTTTGTATACTAGAGTCAATTGAACTGAGATCGAATAACGGAGGGAACCGAATGAATATGAATTATGCTTTAGGCAGAAAGAGTCAGTTGGATTCGAGAGAACTTCTTCTTCTGGAATCTGAAGTAAAGAACAGAGGAAAGAATATGATGGTCGCTTATATCCTCTGGTACTTTCTGGGCATCTTTGGCGGACACCGGTTTTATATGGGCAAGACAGGGACAGCCGTTACCCAGCTTATCTTATCGATTACTATGATCGGCCTGATCGTGACGTCGATTTGGTGGATCGTAGATGCTTTCCTGACTCATACTTGGGTGAAAGAGCACAATGCCGTATTAGAAAACCAGCTTATTGATCAAATTATGTATAACCGAGGCATGTCGGAAACTTATCCGATATAGAGCCGAAATGAACCCGACGATGAACACCTCCAAACAAATGTTGTCCACAACGGAGCTTCTTATTCTGAGTTCGGAAATGTCCAAGCGGGAGAAATCATTGACTTTGGCCTACCTTATGCTGCTAGCGGGCCATTTGGGCGTTCACCGCTTTTATTTGAAAAGACCGCTTTCCGGCGCGATTCAGTTAGCCCTGTTTGTCTTAGCCTTAATTAGTTATTTTGTGTTTGCCTTTATGTCCGCATTTGAGAGCGTAGCTTACTCCGATCCTTACTCCGCTCCTTTAGGGTTTTCGATCGTATTTTTAGTGCTGACCCTGCTAATGGGATTGGCGCTGACGATTTGGGTCATCGTCGATGCCTGTATCCTTCCGGGCATGGTGAAGTCATGGAACGCGGTGTTGGAGCAGTCTCTGATTGATGAAATTGTAGCTTATCGCGTTAACGTTACGTCTGCGCAACCGAGGTAGATACTTATTAGAAAAACAGTGATTTCAGCCTCGGTTGAAGCCACTGTTTTTTGAATTAGGGATGTGGACAGGGTGCTGTTCAATGTAAGAGGAATATGCTATAATATAAAGTCGTCCGACCTGGATTTATTAGATGCAGGGATGACGATAACTTTTTCGATTTGCTTATGAAGAAAGAGGTGAATTTCCTTGTTGGACCGACTACAATCCCTGGCTGACCGTTATGAGAAGCTGAGCGAGCTGCTCTGCGATCCCGACGTGGCGAGCGATACGAAGAAGCTGCGGGATTATTCTAAAGAACAATCGGATTTACAGCCGGCTTATGAGGCGTACACCGAATACAAGCAGGTCATGGAAGAGCTTGATGCTGCGAAAGTGATGCAAGCGGAGAAGCTGGATGATGACATGCGCGAAATGGTGAAGATGGAAATCGAGGATCTTTCCGGACGCCAGCAGGAACTGGAGGAGAAAATCCATGTTCTGCTGTTGCCGAAGGACCCGAATGACGATAAAAACGTAATTGTGGAAATCCGCGGCGCGGCTGGCGGTGATGAAGCGGCGTTGTTTGCAGCCGACCTGTACCGTATGTACACCCGGTTTGCCGACACCCAAGGGTGGAAAGTGGATATTATGGATGCGAATGAAAGTGATCTCGGCGGTTTTAAAGAGGTTATTTTCATGATTAACGGACGCGGCGCTTACAGCAAAATGAAATACGAAAGCGGAGCTCACCGCGTACAGCGGATCCCATCGACGGAATCCGGCGGACGGATTCACACGTCGACCTCGACGGTGGCGGTTATGCCGGAAGCCGAAGAAGTCGATATTGAAATTCTTGATAAGGATATTCGTGTGGATACATTCTGCTCCAGCGGTGCGGGCGGTCAGTCCGTTAACACGACGAAATCGGCGGTGCGGGTTACGCACATTCCGACGGGCATTATGGCGACGTGCCAGGATGGCAAATCGCAAAACTCCAATAAGGAGAAAGCCTTGCAGGTGCTTCGCGCCCGGATCTCGGATATGATGCGCCAAGAGGAAGAAGCGAAGTATGCCGGCGAGCGGAAGAGCAAAGTGGGCACCGGGGACCGCAGCGAGCGGATCCGTACCTATAACTTCCCGCAGAGTCGGGTGACCGACCACCGGATCGGACTTACGTTGCACAAGCTCGACCAGGTCATGAACGGAGAGATCGAGGAAATCGTTTCGGCGCTGACGATTGCGGAACAGGCCGATCTGATGGACAAAGGAGAATAACACTTTGAACGATAACGGATATGTATTATCTGGAGCGCTCAATATTTCGGAAGCCCGTAGAGAGGCTTCTTCTTTTTTGGCGGCTCGGGGCGTGCACGAGCCAGACTCTAATGCGGAGCTGCTGCTCCGCCATGTTTTGGGGTTGGAAGGCGCGGCGTATTTGGCCGCGCTGCGCGATCCCTTCCCGGCGGACCGCCGGGCCGCCTGGGAGGCAGTGATCCGCCGCAAAGCGGCGGGCGAGCCGGCGCAGTATATCATCGGGGAACAGGACTTTTACGGCTTGACCTTCAAGGTCACGCCGGCCGTGCTGATTCCCCGCCCGGAAACGGAGCTGCTCGTGGAGGCGATCGTCCAGGCGGGCGATCGCCTGTGGCCCGGCGGCGCACCTGCGGCCGCCGACATCGGCACCGGCAGCGGCGCGATTGCAGCCGCGCTGGCCCATTTGCGCCCGTCATGGCGCATATCGGCGAGTGATATCTCGCCGGAAGCGCTGGACGTGGCGGCTGCGAATGTCCGGCGGCTCGGCCTGGCCGTGGCGTTCAAGCAGGGGAACCTGCTTGAACCGTTCGCGGGCGAGCCGCTGGACATCGTGGTCAGCAATCCGCCGTACATACCGGCGGATACTATCGCGCACCTGCAGCCCGAGGTGCGCGACTACGAGCCGCGCGGTGCGCTTGACGGCGGCCCGGACGGGCTCGCGCCCTACCGCATCATGATGGCGCAGCTTTCGATTCTGCCCCGCCCGCCTCGCCTGATTGGCTTCGAACTCGGGATGGGACAGGCCGGCGACTTAGCGGAGCTGCTGCGCCAAGCAGGCTGCTGGCGCGAGATTGTCACGATTCAGGATCTCGCCGGAATCGACCGGCATGTGATAGGTATCGCCTGAGGGGCGATACCTATTTTTTGCGTGAGAGCAAGGGCAAAAGGACTGGTGTCATCGTCCAATAGACTTTAGCGGGTATCTTCCTATACAATGGGAAGGTACATGAATTGCCCGGCTAATTGGAGAACGAAGTATCCTTGTTTACTCGGGCGAAGGAAAAATCGGGACGGGCGGAGGACGGGTGTAATGCTCAACAAACTTAAAAAAATCGACTACACGATCGTGTTTATCCTGTTGCTCCTTATGGGTATCAGCATCGCGGTGCTCTACAGCGCCACATCGAATACGGTATACCAGGGATATCATATAAGAATGGGCGTCTATTATCTGCTTGGATTTGCGGCCTTTTTTGCCATTTCCCTGATCGACTTCAAACTGTTTCTCAAGTACGCACCCTACATTTATTTATTCGGGGTTGGATTGCTTATTGTAGTATTGTTCGTCGGAAATACGTACTACAGTGCGACCGGATGGATTACCCTGCCAGGGGGGCTCAGTTTTCAGCCGGCGGAGTTTTTCAAGTTGCTGCTGGTTCTATTTCTCGCCTTTATGCTGCTTCGCAAGCGGAAGCCGCGATTGTTGTTTTGGCGGGATGTCGTGCCGATTCTGCTGCTTACGTTTATCCCATTTTTAGTCGTAATGGCGCAAAATGACCTCGGCAACGCCCTCAGTTATCTGGTCATTTTGGCGGGAATGCTGTGGATTGGCAACATAAAATACATGCATGCTTTGATTGCCTTGGTTATCTTTGCAGGATCCGTCTTTGGCGGGATTACCGCTTATAAGGTCTATCATGATGAGGTGTACACCTTCTTCGAAGATATCGGGCGCGAGCACTGGATCGAGCGGATTGATCCCTGGCTGGTACCGGACAAGGCGACCGAAAAAGCCATTTACCATACGCGAAACGCCAAATTGGCGATCGCTTCAGGCGGGATGACGGGCGAAGGTTATTTAAAAGGGGAGACCGTTCAGTCCGAACGCGTTCCGCTGACCTATTCCGACTCCATCTTCGTAGTCATCGCCGAGGAATTTGGCTTCCTCGGGAGCTCGGTCTTGCTATTGATCTATTTTGTGCTGATTCACCGGCTCATACTTATTTCCTTGGAATGCAGGGACCGCGGCGGGCCGTTCATTATTGTCGGAATCGTAGCGATGTTCCTGTATCAGATATTCGAAAATATCGGCATGTTCATCGGCCTGATGCCCCTTACCGGCATTACGCTTCCCTTCGTCAGTTACGGGGGAACCTCCTTAATGATCAATATGGCTTGTATCGGAGTGGCGATGAGCATTCGTATTCATGGGCACGAAACCGATGAGGACCAGCAGATACCTGCTTCCCGTTACAACAAACTTAAAGCGCAAAACAGGTAGCACTATACGGTAAAAAAGGCGGCGATTCCTAATGGGATCGTCGTTTTTTGTGGGGATTTTTTAGCATTAACTTTCGTTATAATTAAACCCTAGTCCCGCTAGTCCGACTAGCCACCCCATTTCGCCCACTTCGCCCACTTCGCCCCCCACTTCGCCCGCCACTTCGCCCGCCACTTCGCCCCCCGTTTCCTCTTCGTCGATTATCCGCTGAGAGCTATTCGTGCCGTAAAGCCACCTTAAGTAAAATATAGCTTATGAAAAAACACTTTGTCCGTCCTACGTGGAAAAAACTGAAGATTTGTCTTTTAAATAGTGGACACTTTTCCGCAAAAGAGATATACAGCCTCTTTCACTTAAATATCTAAATGTAGTGTTTATTTATGATTATCAACCTATATACGGAATCTTTCCGTTGTGTTGCTATATTAGCGTAATGTCCACCTTTAGGTGGACATTTTAGGGATTTGTCCTTGTGGAAAGGACAGTGGGCAGAGAACAGGGAGCTGGAGTGCTGTAAATGCTAATTTAGCGGGGAAGTCATTTGGAATTTAGCTTCTGTATTTAGTTCAGTTTTAGAGTTAAGCTCGAGGTTAGGTAAGGGGTTAGGTCGGGGGTTAAGTAAGGGTTAGATGCGCGGTTTAAGTGAAGGGTTGGTTCAGTAAAGGGTTCAGTGAGGGGTTCAATGTGGGGTTAGGCTCGGGGTTAAGTGCGGAGTTATGTACTGGATTAAGTGGAGTATTGAGTACGGTGTTGAATGCAGTGTAAGTGCAGTATAAATGCAGTATAAATGCAGTATTAATTGCAGTATTA
>DJTQ01000164.1:20247-34291 GCA_002439285.1 Paenibacillaceae bacterium UBA6304 | reverse complement strand
ATTTGGATACTCCGGCCGCTTCAGCCACATGCTGCATGGTTACCTTTTGGCTCATAACATATTCTCTCCAGACATCTCATTTACTGTTTATGGAAGTACGTAGCTTAGCTTGATTCAATTCAACACATTATAACATTGAAGTGAAGTTTAATTCTATGTTCCGGAGGCGAATCCAAAATATAATAAAAACAGGAGCCGCTCTCCGCTGTCAGCGAAGAACCTGCTCCTGTTCTGTTTTTTATTATCTATTAAAAAATAAATTAATTCTTATATCCCTTTACTTCATCAATATATACGACTGCATCTCCCGCAGAACTGTTCGGTGTCACAAATTGAACGCCGATAGCGTTGCCTGCCTTCAAATCTTCCTCGTTGTAAGGAGACTCATTCGAATCACCGATATAGGGGTTCATATTTGAAAAATCAATTCGCAAGGTAGTGAATCCCGCACCGTCCGCGCTTAATGCGCCGGAATCGATCCAGATTGCATAATTCCGCAGCTTAATAAACAATTTGGCCTGAACGCCGGAAATCTCGGAAACGATTTTCACCTTCGCCTCAATGCCGTCATAAGGGCTGAAGTCTGTCGCTGCCATTTTGCTGACCGCGATAAATTCGCCACCGGCCTGCCAAGTCAGTTCATTCTTCAGAACATTCCAGTCCTGTCCGTTCTCGGAGTAGACGTCTTGGGTCACGGTGACATTCCCTGCATCTTTCAACCAGCCTTCCGTATCCTTATCGAAGCCGAAGGCAAGCTGCGGCTCAGCCTTATCCAGCTTTACGTCCTTAAGATACAGTTTGGCCGTACCGCCATCGTTTCCAATCTCCTCAACTTTGATACCGATCGTTTTGATATCCTTCAGATCAATCCCGGCAGCCTTGGCCGCTTCCGGCAAGGAGATACTCAAGTCCGTATAGCCGCTCGAATCGACAGGTACCGGAGATCCGCTATCGCTCCAGTTCCAGCCCGCCCCGCTCTTCATGAACAAGCGAGCCTTCGCAGTGCCTTGGCTTAACTTCACGCGGGCTGTAATGCGGTCCAATCCATGGAGATTCAAGCCGGATGGTGACTTGGATACCTCGAATTCTTCATTAGAGACTCCAGCACTATTTTTCCCCGTGTTCACTAAAGGAAATTCTACGCTAAGGGCTCCCTCGGCTTGATCAAACTCAGGAGCAAGAGCCTTGGCTGTATTACCGCCCAGATTCCAACTGTCAACATCCGCCGCAGAATCAAATTTGTACAATACACCCGGTGGCGTACCGGCCGGTTCTTGCCCGTTGCCAGGAATCTCAGGAAGGCTGTCGTCCTTCACCGCACGAATATCGTCAAAATAAAGAATACCGATATGCTTGCCCTGATCCATGGAGTTTACGTAAATCTTGAAGTCGGTTACTTTTTTCAGATCTTCCTTCGATACCGGCCCGCCTGAACTCCAGGACGCCACTTCAAAATCACTGAACGAGATACTCAGTTCGTTCTCCGTGGAAGGATCCAGTTCAGGATAGGCTTCATACGCTACGTTGTTCATCTGGACCTGGATGACCAGTTTGAGCGGCTTGCCTTCCCTGGCATAAGCGCCAGTATCCCCTGTGGCCACCCAAAGGCGCAATGCGTTCGCATCCGACCAGTCCACGGTGCCCAGGTTTTTGCCCACGCCCGTATATCCGGCGGTTTCAATGCTGTATTGCAGCTTCATTCCATATTCGCCGGACAGTTTGTGCTCCGGATCTAAGCTTACGCTAACATCGTCTCCGCCCGCTTTCGGATATTTCGCAGCTACTGCATCATTCGATCCGCCATAGGCTTCGTAATCATCAACAAGGGCCGTATCGAGGATCGGAGCGGTGTACGCGCTGAACAACCCCAAATCGTCTACATAAATCGATTCGCTGCCGACTTGCTGCAACCCGCTTCCCGCCAGTGAAATCGCCAGGCCCGACGCTTTGGCTGCAGCGGCGTCATCATTCAGTTCGATTACCGCGTCGTATTTGTAGTAAGCTTTGCCGGCCACCATTACTTGATCCAATTCGCTCAATGTTTTTTTGGTGGCATCCATTCCGTATTTATGGTCCCAGTCTTCTGGATACATTGCAATTGTCTGAATTGCCGCTCCCGGACCCGCAATCGAAACCGGAACGAGCGCCGACAACTTCAAGCGCTTGACTTGAGCCAGATCGAGATCGGACAAGGCCTTATCCGTCAATTGGAGCTTCAGCTCCTGCCAGGTGTCTTTGGCTTCCAGCCCGGATACCTTGAATTCCAGCTTTCCGTCACCATCCAGCACACCGTGTGCCAGTTCCATGGATATGCTATTCGGGTAGGCGCCGTTATTTTGCACCAAATCAAGACTGTCGGCCGTATCGAATGTGAATTGTTCGATAGTCAGCTCGCCTACTTTCACGAATACAGACACGGTTTGTTCCAGTTTGGCAGAGCCGGTTAGATAAGCCCGGACCGTAATGTCCGCCGTAGTACCGTTCAGTTTTGCTTCAGGAAGCCAGTTTGCGGAATAATAGCCATCCGCATCGGGTTTCATTTCGATTTCCGTTCCATCCGGTCCGATGCTGTAAGTCACTTTGGTTGGAATAGCATTCAAAACTTTGGCCCGGATAACCGTTGGCGCTTCGCTTACCGTTCCAATATTCGTCGGCGTTACGATGTGCATGAACGGCTTTTCACTCGCAGCGATAATGGTGCGTTTGTAAATATTCGCTCCTTTGACATTCCTGGAGAAAGACGTGTAAGGGTCGTTGTAAAATTGAATAAAATCGGGCAGCAGCTCATGACTGCCTTTCCCCGGAACATCTTTATAAGGGACAAACAAATTGTTGCCTTCGCCAAAATTGGCCCAGGTCAGCATATAAGCGATTCTCTTGGCATCGGGATGGCTCTTAATCGCGTTACTTATTTTCGTAAACCAGTTCAACTCATTGTTTCCGGTCGTTTTCATGCCTGCGGCACTGTAACCGTACTCCGAAAAAGTCGCTACCTTGCCGCGGCTGTCCGCCAGCTTGGAAATCATCGCGAGATCCTTGACAAGCCCGTTCAGGAATCCTTCGCTTCCGGCATTTTCTTTGTCGTCGTACTGGTCCATGCCGAGAATATCGACAAATTCGTCTCCCGGATAGGTAGTAAGGTACTCATTCTGGTTGCCGTTGAACGGTCCGTTCGGCGAATACACATAAAGGAAGTTGCTTACCTGCTTCACATCCCGCAAATATTCGACGGCATAACGGTACAATTCCACATATTCGCTCTTCGTCGTCGTCGCCGATCCCCACCAGAACCAACTGCCGTTTTGCTCATGGAACGGACGGAACAATACGGGTATCGGTTTGCCGTTATCGTCCTTCAACTGAGTGGCGAAGGCGGCGATCCGGTCCAAATATTCCCGGAACTTCGCATTTGCGTCTCCCCCCGGCAAAATCCGGGCGACCACGGATTGCGTAGCGCCAGGCGTATTGCTCGTATCTTTGAAGTCGCCGCCTGTAACAGGATTGTAGGGATGCGTACTCAGAGTCACGATTCCGCCAAGTTCGTAAGCTTCCTTCATGGCTTTGGATAGGCTGAGGCGGCTCGCTTCATAATCTCCGGCGACGCCCGGCGGATTTTCGAGCCCGTCCAGACTTAGGGTATCCCAGCCGAACACGACCGGATAATCCCCGACCGAATGGTATACATCCGATATGACCTTGCCCTGGTCGTCTTTGCCCGCAAAAGAAACCGTCGTATCGTGCTGATGCCCGAACAAAACATTTTTGCCCCGCGTTTCATTCAGGAAGGCGTACAACGATTTCGTTTCGGCGGTAGCCTGGTCATCCACCAGATTCAGAGTCTTAGCGCCAGGTGTCCCTGGATCCGTTCCCGAGCCGCCGGTGCTACCCGAACCGGAGCTCGAACTGCTGTTGCTCCCTTGAGCAGGCGTCGTGCCCTGCTGCGTCATCTCATGCAATTTTCCGTTTTCCAAGGCATACTTCTTGTTCTTTTCCGCCACCTGGCCGTTAATCTTTACATCGTTGGCCAACACGATAATTTCGTCCACGCGGCCTTGACCTTCCAGCGCAGTTCCTGCCGCCCCGCTGCCGATTTCAAGGCTGGAAACTGCGGTCCCGTTCCCCAATTCCAAAATAGCCGCAGTTTCCAAGGACGCTTGTCCCCCACGGGTCGTTCCCGACAGAACGATCCTTACCTTGCCGCCGATGCGATTGACGATCAATTTGGACAGGTTGGAGTCCACGAGATGGATCGATTGGTCCCCACCACCCGATACAAACGTCGTTCCTTTCGCCGTCACCCGGTTAAGCTCGGCATCCCCGTCCCCGATCCCCGGAGTCAAGTACAGATTGCCAGTGATGTTGCTGTCCTTCAAAGTTACGCCGCTCTGATTAATCATGACATGACTTGCAACTTCTCCTCCGGAAACGGTGCCCGGCTTATGAACATATTTGCTCACCAGATGATCCAGCACGGTGACGAGTTCTCCCCGGGTCATTGGCTGGTTCGGACGGAACGTGCCGTCCGGATAACCGGATACGTATCCAGATATGGCCGCAACCGCTTCGCGGGCGTATTCGCTAATCTCGGACCTGTCTTTATACGATATCGGATTAACAGCGCTTTCATCTCCAAGTGACAGCGCTTTCGTAATCAAGGTTACCGCGTCCTGCCGTGATACATTAGCTGTAGCTTTGGATAAATTGCCCGGCGAGCCTTCACAATACCCGGCAGCCCGTGCAATCGCCATCGTTTCACTGTACCAGGACCCTGCAGGCACATCCGTAAATGGAACCTCCGATTTTGCGCTGAAGCCGAACATACGATTAATGATCGTAGCCAATTCGGCCCGGGTCACCTTTTCATTCGGATGAAATAACCCGTCCGAATAACCTTTGACCACACCGCTGCCCGTCCATCGATCGATGCTCGACTGTGCCCAATGCGCTCCACTATTCGTAGCAACGATCTTTGTTTCCCCTGCTTCTCCCCCAGAAGCCCACGCAGCTTGAGCTTGAACGGAACCCCCAGGCACAGCTAGCTGCATACTTAAGAGCACGGCCAAGAGGGCAGCCGTCGCCCCTCTTTTTACTTTAATCAAGAACCTCACTCCCCGCTTCATAATGAATATAATTGCAAAAAGACAAAAAAAGTAGCACTAACCTCCCTTCATGCACTAATTTTCTCGCCTTCGCAATAAATATTAGCATCATAAAGCAAATAAAACAATAACGTTAGTGCTAAATACATAAACATATTATTTATTATTAATAAAATTAAACTAACAAATTAATTACAACTTAAATAATGCCAGCTTCTCTTTAAGCGTCGCCGAAGCCAACTCCAGTTTTCCGGATAAATGGACCAATGTCACGCTAACCTCCTGTTGCTCTCCGCTGAGCGAAGCAACTTCCTGAGATGTAGCGGAGGATTGCTGTGCAACCGAGCTGACGTTGCCCATGGAATCGGACAACACGGTTTGAGTCGTATTCAGTTGGCCAATGGAGGACGTGACTTCGTCCAGACGCCGAATAAAGCCTTGCATTTGTTCCTGCACGTTCTGAAAAACAACCCCCGTTTCCTTAACGGTATCCATCTGCATGCTAAATAGCGGCGTCACTTCCGACAGCGCGGATGTCGTCTCCTTCATTTCCCCCATGATGCTTTCCGTTATCTGAGCCACCATCTCGATGGATTGTCTGGACTGCTCCGCCAGTCCCCTGATTTCATCGGCAACGACCATAAAGCCTTTACCGGCTGCGCCTGCCCTCGCCGCTTCAATCGTGGCATTCAGCGACAGAATATTCGTTTGCTTCGTGATATTCTGCATGACCTCAAGCACTTGCAGAACAGAAGAAGTCGTATCCTTTAAGCCATTCACCTTGACTACCAACGCTTCAGTCTTCTTCCCCGTCAAGTCGGTCTGTTGCTTCAAATCGTTCAACCGACTAAGTCCAAGTTCGCTGGATTCCCCGACACTGAGCGCGGAATTCCCCATCTCCCGGTTCACTTCAATAAATAAATCCATCTGTTCCGACATTTGCTCCGTCAGCTCGTTACCACGCTCCGCTTCCTGCGCCAAGTTACTCGCACCGACGGCGATTTGTTCGGTGGCCGCAGCAATTTCCCTGGCGGAAACAGCCGTCTTGCGCGAGGCGTCACCAAGCTCGCGGGCCGTTTCCAGTACCTCCAACGCCGTTTGGCCTGTCTGATCGACGAGGCCCGTAATCTGCTCCATCATTTCATTGAACGAGAGAGACAATTCTCCGATTTCATCCCTGCGCCTGGTGTTCATACGTACCTTTAAATTGCCCTTAGCTGCATCGCGCATCAAAACCTTCATATGATTAAGCGGACCGGCAATCGTTCTGGCCATCCAGAATCCGACTGCAATCGCAATCAGTGCTACGATGATCACCGATAGATAAGTAGTCTGTAGAATCTTCTGAGCACCTTTAAGCAGTTCGTCCACGGGCATAACGCTGATCAGTCGCCATTTCGCGCTGCCTAGCGTGCTATAAACCGTCAAGCTATTTTTGCCGTTCGCGGTTTTACCTTGAAGACTTCCCCGTTCCTGTTCAGTATTTACGGAGCTTAAGACACCTTCATATCCGGATTGTCCGGGTTCCGCGGAAGTTGCGATCAATTGCTGGGCTCCCGAAATGAGTTGGGCAACCGACTTTTCTCCCTGGCTGATTTTCTTCAACTCGTCTGTCAGAACGGAGGTTTTTATATCGGCCACGATCACATAACTGTTTCCCACCGAGCCGGGGAGCGCACTCGCCAACCGGAATAGCGAAGACGTCGCCTCCTCACTCTCCGTCATCCAGACCGGCTGATCGGAGTCCAGCGCCTCATTGAACCACATCGCTTGTTTGGCCCCTTCCAAAAACGCCTCATCCTTCATTCCCGACGTCAAACTTGGCATCACGTCAGTTTCGGGAATCAGATAAACGCCTAAAACGCCCGGGTTCGAGAAAGCCCAGTTACCGAGCACCGAAGTGAGCTTTTGCTTGATTACGATTTTTTGTCTGGCATCCGTGCTCTTCAGTGATCCCTGGCGAACCAGATCCTGAATCTCGTTGCTGAACATCGATTGCTGAAGAGAATTTTCATACCGCTGAAGCAGCAGGTCCATCTTTTCTGCCGTCTGGTTGACGGTTTGCTGATTCGCTTGCCTGGCACTCTGTTCTATCGTGACTTTGGACATTTGATAGGAGACCACGCCCAGACTTAATACAAAGATCAAGGTTGCTATAAAGAAAATAAAAAATAAGCGTGCTCCCACCGATTTCGATGGATGAAGCTTCCCCCCGGTAAACCCGGCTTTCCATTTCTTCGCTTGCTGCGGCGTGTTGTTCACCCTGCTCTCCTCCTAGAACTCACTCTATTCAGTTGCACTTCCGACTTGTTTAATTAGGTGTATTGATTTACAGCTTCAACAATTCTTGCAAAACACGGTCTCCTAGATAAGGAAGGTACTCATGGCCGTATTCATGATAGACGACGAGTTCCTTCTCGGACCGGATTTTATTATAGGTAGCAAACTGCGTATAGGGCGGACAAACCGTATCGGCCAGCCCCGTAACGAACACTACGCGCGCCCGGATCCGCTCCGCTAGATTCTGGATATCGATATAACCCAGTTTGTTAAAAACTTCGTCTTGCCGTTGATGCAACGGATCCATGAAGCGGAAATAATAAGCAATTTCTTCGTAAGCCGAACTGGTAATCTCCATTTCCCAAGCCTTCTTATAGTCAGTTAGGAAAGGATACACGGGAATCGCTAAGCTGACTCTTGGTTCCAAAGCCGCACAGGCCACCGTCAAGGCTCCGCCTTGAGAACAGCCGTGAACCGCGATTTTCTCCTCGTTCACCTGATCCATGGACATTAATATCCGCACGGTTTGCGCCAAATCAAGAAATACGTTGCGATAGTACAATTTATCCGAGTCTTCCTCATCGATCCCCCGAATAATATGTCCCTTCAACGTCGTGCCTCTTGCTCTCAAATTATCCTCGGACAGGCCTCCCTGCCCCCGGCAGTCCATGGCAATCACCGTGATGCCGTGCGCAGCGTAAGCCGCCTTGTCGGACCAGTCCCCGCTTCCTGTGTGATAACCGTGGAACAGGGCAAGTCCAGGACCTATTTCAGCCAGGGGTTGTCTCGGCTTGGCCAATTTGGCATGCACTCTGGCGCCGCCGACACCGGTAAAATACAGATGGTAACACGCGGCAAGCGGTGTCTGGAAGTCGGCCTCCACCAGTTCATAATCCAGTGACTGGGCGTCCAACTCCTTAAGCGCCCGTTCCCAATAAGCGTCAAAATTGTCCGGTTTAGGACTGATCCCGGTATAATTCAGCAAATCTTCCACTTTATCGTTAGCCATATTCGTTTCCTCCTAAATAAGACAAAAACGGATAATTCAGTAAGAGTTATCCGTTTTCGCCAAACTATTCGTGCTGTTTCGTAATTACATAATCCCAATCTCGGCGTCGTCTCCTACTTCTTCATGTGTTGCTTTTACATAATCCACGATTTCCTGAACTGTAGTGTAAGCGACACCGACATAAGTATCGGCGGCCCCATAGTAAATTGCAATTTTTCCGGTTTCGGCATCCGTCAATGTCGCACAAGGGAAGACGACGTTCGGCACGAATCCGCGCTCCTCGTACCATTCCTCCGGCGTAAGCACGTAGGTGCTCGAACGGTATTTCACTTTGGACGGTTCGTCCTTGTCAAGGATGACGGCGCCCATGCTGTAGACGAGCCCGTTACAAGTGCCTGTAACCCCGTGATAGAACATCAGCCAGCCTTCTGAGGTTTCGATCGGAGCGGGACCTCCGCCGATTTTTACCGATTGCCACCAGCCTTGGCCCCCCTTCGTCATCACATGACGGTGTTTGCCCCAATAGACAAAATCCGGGCTTTCGCTCAGGAACACATCTCCGAAAGGTGTATGTCCGCTGTCACTTGGACGGGATAACATTACGAAATTGTCGTTTATTTTCTTCGGAAATAGCACGCCGTTCCGGTTAAACGGCAGAAACGGATTCTCTAAGCGCACAAAGGATTTAAAGTCGGTCGTCTTCGCCACACCGATGGATGCTCCGTAAAAATCAGTGCACCAAATGATATAGTAAGTATCCTCCACCTTTACCAAGCGGGGATCATAAGCATAATTGGGTTGAAAAGGATTACCTTTCTCGTCTACAAAAGGAATGCGCTCCTCTTCAATTTTCCAGTCCAGTCCGTTATCACTCCAACCCATATGTAAATGGGGACGTCCGTTAATCGTTTCCGCCCGGAATACGCCGACGAATTTACCTTCAAAAGGAACTACGGCACTGTTGAAAATACGGGCGATGCCTTTGGCGGGGTTTCTTTTAACGACCGGATTCTCGTTATGTCTCCAGACCGGCCCCACTGCCCCTTCCGGTTTGTCTTGCCAAGGAATGTTACGCAGGTTTTCTCCGATAATGTTAACTTTAGTCATGTTGCAATCCCCTTCCATATTAAAAAGATGATAGATTTATTTAACCGAGCCTTGTGCGAATCCATTATAAATATATTTTTGAAGAGCCAGGAATACGATAAGGATCGGAAGAATCGTAATCATAATTCCGGCGCAAATGACTTCCCACTGTGAACCGTATGGACCTTTAAATTTGAACAACGCGGTGGAAAGAACCTGAAGGTCTTCACTAGGCATATAAAGGAACGGCGTATAAAAATCGTTATAAATATTTACTCCCTTAACGATAACCACCGTAACGATGGCCGGAGCCAGCAACGGCAGAATAATCCGCCAGTAGATCGTGAAATAAGAAGCACCGTCCAGCATGGCTGATTCATCTAACGACTCCGAAATCGACTCCAAAAATTGAATGAAGATGTATACGGCAATAATATCGGTACCAAGATACAGTAAAATCGGTGCAAACCGGGTATCCACCAAATGGAAGAAGTTGATGATCCGGAAGGTGGCGACCTGCGTCGTTACGCTTGGAATCAAGGTTGCCAAGAGAAAGGCTCCCATCAGAAGCTTGTTGCCGCGAAATTGAAAACGGTTTAGTACATATGCGATCATGGAGCCGATCAACGTGGCGCCGATAATTGAAATGACGACGATAATGACCGTGTTTCCGAAACCTAACAGCATTTTTCCGTTGATAAAAGCTTTGGAATAGTTCGCAAAATTAAGCCAGTTATCCGGAGGCGTCAACGGACTGGAAGCGCCATATTCCTTGTTCGTCTTGAAGGAGGCAAACAGAACGACCACGATGGGAATCAGAGCAGCAAACGCGCCAAGCAGCAAACTTGCGTACTTGACAATACTTGCCGCTGTATATTTAAGTCTGTACATGTCTACTTCTCCTCCTTGATCAACAACTTCTGCAGCAGGGTCACAATGATGACGATAAACAGCAGAACGACAGCCATGGCCGAGGCCAGGCCAAGCTTGTTATATTTGAAAGCCGTGGTTACGGTCTGGATCACGAACGTATTACTGCCATTCGAACCGCTGGTCATGATATATGGAATGTCGAAGGCGCTAATGGCTCCGCTAATAGCCAAGATCATATTCAACTGCACGATACTCTTGATGCTCGGAAGAATGATGTGCCGGAATTGATGCCAACGGTTGGCTCCATCGATTTCCGCGGCCTCATAGACGTCTTTGCCGATCGAGGAAATCGCGCCCAAGAAAATAATAAAGTTGAAGCCCATGTATCTCCAAAGAGAGGCTCCCGCAAGTGAGATATTGATGATCTTCGGATTCAGCAGCCAGCCTTGCGTATAAGCGCCTAAACCAATAGATTGCATTAACGTATCAAGCGTACCGTCAGGCCGGAAGAAGAACAGGAAGATAAAGCCGATGGCAACCCCGTTCAGCAGATAAGGGAAGAACAGGATACCTTTGAAGAAATTCTTAAAGCGGACATTGAAGCTTAGAATCGTTGCGAAATATAATGCCAGGGCCAACTGCACAAAGGAGCCCGCGAAGTAGTACAAACTGACTTTAAATACGGTAAAATATTTGGAATCCGTAAAAATGGTTTTATAATTCTCTAAACCCACGTAATCGTAACTCTTGCTGTATCCATTCCAGTCGGTGAAGCTGTACTTGAACATATTAAATACGGGCAAATATGCAAAAGTGAACAATAACACGACCGGAATCAGCGAGAAGGCGACAATGATGACCTTTCTCTGTGTTTTGTAGCTTAAATTTTTGAACACCACTCACACCTCCAATAGTCTTGCTGCATATGGTTTCTTCTATCTCTGCAATAGAAGGGAAACGCACTTATCGTGCGTTTCCCTATTTTTTATATCCCGGTGTCAACTACTTGATCGGTCATGCTATTCTTTCGTTACTTTCGCGCGGGATTTCACCCATGCATCATTCAGGTCCTTCATAATATCATCGTAGGATTCGTTCAGGTTGCCGATAGCTGCTTCGATGATGCGTTTTTTGAATTCCGGCTGCCACAAACCGATTTCGGCATCCTTGTCAATCTTGTCCACCAAGCCTTCTTGACCTGCTTGGGACGGGGTTTGCAGTTCGAACTTCACGTCGGTTCCTTCAAATTGCTTCAAAGTTGCAGGAAGCGGAGCGCCGACAACCGGACTCATACCGCCAGCTTGTTCTGTAGGATAGCCGGATTCGTTAATGAACCAATCGAGCCAAGCTCGTGCCGCTTCTTTATTCTTGCTGTGTTTGTTAATGCCGAGCGTGTAGTCATCGGCGAGCGGCATAATTACTTCACTTGCATTTGTAGGGAATGGCATGTAAGCGATGTCGTCAGGATTTGCGGCCAAACCTTGAACTTGTCCGATCGCCCAGGAACCAAGCACCATGGCGCCGATTTTGCCGTTCGCCATATCCGCTTTCGAAGCTTCCCAGTTTGTTGTCGTAGGGTCTTTTTCGATCAAACCTTCTTTTGCAGCGTCGTACATCACTTTATAGAGATCGTAGTGAGGCTTGCCGGCTACAAAGTTCTCATCCGAGTTCGGCTGCTCCACGTTTACATAGTCTACGCTACCGGCTACCGTCGTCAGCACGGACTCCCATTGGGTCAAAGGCCAGCCATCCGCATAATTCGTATACAAAGGAATCGCGTCACCTTTATCTTTAACCGTTTTCAATGCAGCCAAGAATTCTTCCGGCGTTCTAGGTGCTGTTGTTACACCTGCATCTTCAAACACTTTTTTGTTGTACAGAATACCGGAGAAGTTTACGGCAGTCGGAATCCCGTACACTTGGCCGTCAACCGTTCTTTCTTCCAAACCGATGTATTGCTTGCTGAGTTCTGTCAATTCGCCAAGCGGCTCATAAAAATCAGCAGAATCTTTCAACGGAATGCTGGTCGGCAGCAGCAGTACGTCACCGTAATCGTCGGAGTTCATCCGAACCGTAATTTGTCCTTCATAATCGGACAACGCCTGGAAATTCACTTTGACATCAGGGTATTTTTTATTAAATTCTGCTGCATAATCCTTGAATACCGTGTCTACGATATCTGTTCTCTGTGTGAGCACGGTAATTTCTCCGGAGAGCGTTTTCTCCGTCTGTTCCGTCGTTGTGTTGTTGTTCCCCTTGGTGTTGTCAGGCGTATTACTTTCCGCCGAATTGTTGCTTTTCCCGCATCCTGCAAGCATGGTAAGTACGAGCACCAATGCCATGAAACCAAATAACGCTTTGTTTTTCTTCACTTTATAAACCCCTTTCAACTTAATAATTAAGTTATCGATAAACTTCGTTATCATTCTATATTGAATACGCTTTCTAGTCAATAATGAATTTATATTACTTTATAAAATTAGTTTATGTTAAACTTATTAAGGTTTATATGAAAAGTCGGAATCCTTCTCTTTATCTTTATATTTGTAAAATGTATACTGATTTTAGACTTAAGTTGCTGATTCCAGATAAAGTTTAACAGGATGGTGAATAAAGTTAATGAAAAGCAATGTCACAATGAAAGATGTCGCCGACAAATTGGGAGTCAGCAGCGTAACGGTATCTAAAGCGCTAAATGATAAAGAAGGCGTAAGCGATAGTCTTAAATTAAAAATCAAGAAAGTCGCCGATGAAATGGGATACCGTTTCAACTCTGCGGCAAAGTCGATTAAAGACGGCCTCTCCTACAATATAGGAGTAATGATTCCTCAACGATTTACCGGAATGAATGACTCCTTTTACCTGCAGGTCTATCAGCAAATCGCCATTCACCTGGATCATTACGGCTATTTCGGCATTCTGAACATATTAAGCGGCGAAGATGAAGAACACTTGAACTTTCCGAGGGTATACAGCGAGAACAAAGTGGACGGCATCATCATATTGGGGCAAATCAGCAAGTCTTATATTGAAACGGTCCAAAACATGGACCTACCCAAGCTATTTCTGGATTTCTACGATGAGCACGCAGAGATTGATTCCATCGTAACGGACAATTTTTACGGCGCTTATGAATTGACGAACTACTTGATCCAATGCGGCCATCGCGACATTGCTTACGTAGGTAACATCTACTCCACAAGCAGTATTCAGGACCGTTTCCTGGGTTATTACAAATCATTGCTAGAGCATGGTTTCGCTTTGGAAGACCGGCTGCTGCTAAACGACCGGGACGAGCGCGGTAAATATATCGATATCGAACTTCCGGAGAAAATGCCGACCGCCTTCGTTTGCAACTGTGACCAGGTAGCCTATAATTTATGCGAGCGACTGAACGATTTGGGGTATCGGATACCGGAAGATTGCTCCGTTGTGGGCTTCGATAACGATGTCTATGCTACCCTTACCTCCCCTCCGCTCACTACAGTGGACGTGGATATTGAGCAGATGGCCCGAAGCGCCGTCAAATCGATCATGGACAAAGTGTCCAACCCGAACCGCCGAAATGGCCGGGTTCTTGTTCAAGGCAAAATCATATATAGAGATTCCGTTCGGATCATAGAAGACAATCAGGTTACGCTCAGTGACACCTCTCAATAATTTTTTATAAGGTATATAAGAAAAACGCCTGACGGCG
>DJTQ01000164.1:0-19974 GCA_002439285.1 Paenibacillaceae bacterium UBA6304 | reverse complement strand
GGACTTCTACGTTTGTGCGTGAGGTCGTATTTGATCTAAATTCTATAATGTTAACAAAACCGCCGATTACATCGGCGGTTTTTCTCGTCTTTAAGCCCGAAAGTTCAAACAACTCTAAAATTAAAGTGTTGAAATTACAAGGGGTTTAGACTTATATTAAACATAAGGTAGCTAATTTGTTATATAAAAATATAACAAACAATAACAAAACATCAGGATCACAGCTGAGCGAGGTGTTCGAATGAAGCAGTTAGAGGAATATGTAGCAGGTATGACATGGGGCTTCATGGGCGTGCGAGGAAGCTGGGGAAATGATCAAGCTTCCGCATCCATGGAAATCATGGCAGCGAATACCGGCATCAACTGGACGGCGATTGCTTTCTCCGCGCTCCAGGCTACGGCTTTTTCTACCGAAATCCCTTATTGGAATGAACCGACCGTTACCGATGAAGAGGTCAAATGGGCCATTCGGAAGGCCCAATCCCTTGGACTGAAGGTCTGCCTAAAACCCATCGTCAATTGTGCCGACGGCACTTGGCGGGCGCATATCAATTTTTTCGATAAAGATGTGCCTTGTGAGCCAAAATGGTCCGACTGGTTCGCATCCTACCGCGATTATATTCTTCATTTTGCGCAAATCGCCGAAGAGACCGGCTGCGAGATGTTCTGCATCGGTTGCGAAATGGTACAAACGGATCGACGTGAAGCCGAATGGCGCCATCTCATCTCGGAAGTAAGAAAGGTATACAACGGCCTTATTACCTATAACTGCGACAAATATCAGGAAGATAACGTGGTCTGGTGGGATGATTTGGACCTGATCAGTTCCAGCGGATACTATCCGATCGATGACTGGGACCGGCAACTGGACCGAATTGAAAGCGTTGTACGCCAGTACGGAAAGCCATTCTTCTTCATGGAAGCAGGCTGCCCGAGCCGAAGCGGGTCTTCCGCAATTCCGAACGATTGGACGCTTCAAGGAGATACCGATCACACCGAACAAGCAGAGTTTTACCGTATGATGTTTCAGAAGTGCGGTGAACGTGACTGGGTTCGCGGGTTTATGCTCTGGGATTGGCCCGCAAAATTGTATGCAAAAGATCAAGCGTCCAACGATGACGGCTACTGCGTTTATGGTAAAGAAGCGGAAACGGTAATTAAAGAAGCCTATTGGGCTAAGCTTAGCACGAAAAACTGACAGGAGGTTGTTCCAACGTGAACAAACAACAATGGAAAGAACAGCTGCAACAAGAATTGAATGATAACATTCTAAAATTCTGGATCGATCATTGCATCGATTCCGAACATGGCGGATTTATTGGTGAAATCAGCCCACAGCTTCAAGTAAACAGCACGGCGGATAAAAGTCTCGTTCTGAACGCCCGGCTCCTCTGGACATTCGCTTCCGCTCATCGGTTGAACCCTTCCCCCAAATATTTGGAGATGGCCGAACGCGCCTACGATTACTTGCTGAATCATTTCCTGGACCGGGAGCAAGGCGGCTTGTACTGGATGGTTGATTATCTCGGGCAACCTTCTCAGGATAAAAAACAGGTATACGGACAGGCCTTCGTTATCTATGCCTTAACCGAATATTATCGTGCCGCCGGCAAACAGGAAGCACTGGATCTTGCGGTAGAAATTTATCACCTGCTGGAAAAGCACAGTTATGATCCGATTCATAAAGGCTACATCGAAGCGCTGTCCCGAGATTGGAAACAGACAGGTAATCTTAGCCTGAGCGACAAGGACCTGAATGAGAAGAAGTCGATGAACACCCACCTTCATGTGCTTGAAGCCTACACCAACCTATACCGGGTATGGAAATCGCCCGAGCTGAAAGCTAGCTTAACCGAGCTCATCGAAGTGACACTGGATCATATTATTGATCCTGAAAGCGCTCATTTCCTGCTGTTCTTTGATGAAGCCTGGGAAGTAAAAAGCCACCATGTTTCCTACGGCCACGATATCGAAGGTAGCTGGCTGATCGTGGAGGCCGCCGAAGTCCTTGACGAACCTGAGTTGTTAAAACGGGTGATTCAAACGGCGATCGCCATGGCCGAGGCTGTATATGCCGAAGGTATCGACAAAGACGGCGGTATTTGGAACGAAGCCGATCCAAACGGCCTGACCGATACGAACAAAGACTGGTGGCCGCAAGCGGAAGCGATGGTCGGCTTCTATAATGCCTATCAAATGACTCGTGACGAGAAATTTGAAGAAGCGGCCGCCGAATCATGGAGCTTCATCCAAAACTATATCGTCGATAAGAACGGCGGCGAATGGTATTGGGGCGTGGATCAATCCGGTACTCCTTTGCCGCATGAGCCTAAAGTCAGCGCTTGGAAATGTCCTTATCATAACAGCCGGGCTTGCATGGAGATGCTGGAACGACTGGAACGTCAATAATTTTATTTAGGAGGAAGAACATGAGATTATTTGAGGAAAGAAAACAGCAGCTTACGAAGTGCTATGAAGATTTGATTCATCGCCAGAATGAGGTTGTTCCGGGTGGCAATGGCATTTATGACCGTTACAAGTTCCCTATTCTGACTGCGGAACATGCTCCGCTAATCTGGAAATACGATTTCAATCCGGACAGCAACCCGTATTTCATGGAGCGTATCGGAGTCAACGGTGTATTTAACCCGGGAGCTATTCAATTAAACGGAAAATTCTATCTGGTCGCGCGCGTGGAAGGCGTGGATCGCAAATCATTCTTTGCGGTGGCCGAGAGCGACAATGGTGTTGATGGTTTCCGTTTCTGGGACCGGCCTGTAGTACTGCCGGAAACGGATGTTCCGGATACGAACGTCTACGATATGCGACTCGTTCAGCATGAAGACGGATGGATTTACGGCTTGTTCTGCACGGAACGGAAAGATCCGGACGCTCCCCGCGGCGATCTTTCAAGCGCGGTTGCCCAATGCGGTATCGCCCGGACTAAGGATCTGATCACCTGGGAACGCTTGGCCGATCTAAAGACCGCCTCTCCGCAACAGCGCAATGTCGTACTTCATCCTGAATTTGTCGACGGCAAATACGCCTTCTACACCCGCCCTCAGGATGGATTCATCGACACGGGGTCCGGCGGAGGCATCGGCTGGGGATTGTCCGAAAGTATTGAAAACGCCGTGATCGAGAAGGAAATCATTATGGATGAGCGTTACTACCATACGATCAAAGAAGTTAAGAACGGCCAAGGTCCGGCGCCGATCAAAACCGACCGCGGTTGGCTTCATATCGCACACGGGGTCCGCAACACTGCGGCCGGGCTCAGATACGTCCTGTATGCCTTCCTCTCCGATCTCGAGAAGCCTTATGAAGTTACGCATCGTCCAGGCGGACATCTCATTGCCCCGGAAGGCGAAGAACGCGTCGGCGACGTATCGAACGTGGTCTTCTGCAATGGCGTCATCGCTACCGATAACGGCGAAGTATTCATTTACTACGCTTCCTCCGATACGCGGATTCATGTGGCTGCCACAACTGTAGACCGCCTGTTGGACTATGTAATGAACACTCCGGAAGACGCCATGCGTTCCTTCGCTTGCGTGGAGCAGCGCATTGGACTCGTTGAGCGCAATTTATCTCTTAACTAATCATCTATTGAAATACAACAAGGGCCGGTCCCACGCAGTTATCTGCGGGGCCGGCCTTTGTTGTATTGTCCGGAAACCTGCGGTCTCCTTCCACTTATCACTCCGCGGGAGCCGCGGTAGAATCGCGGTGAACCAGTTCAGCGGCCACCAGCACCTTCTCATATACCTGCTCCGGATGCTCGATCCGTTCGATCAACTTACGGACAGCTCTGCGCCCCATCGCTTCTTTCGGTACATGCATCGTTGTGATCGGCGGCTCGCTGCGGTATGCATCGTCGATATTATCAAACCCAGTGACAGTAATCTGACCGGGAACGTCAATTCCGAGCTTCTTCAGCGACTGTTCCACCCGGATCGCGATTTCATCATTGGCGCAGACCAGAGCGGTCGGCAACTGCCGTGCTTTTTGCCGGGCCAAGATCCAGTCTTCAAAGTCCGGCACGAATTCACCGGTCTCCACGCCGCGAAGCCGAAGCATCGGATCATGAATCGCAGGAGTTCCAAGGCCATTCTCCTCCAGCGCTTCCCGGAATCCGGACCAGCGGTCGCGGAAACTGCGCGAGAATTGAATGTCTCCTATAAAATGAAGCCGCGTATGCCCGAGACCCATCAAATGATTACACAAGCGGGAAATGCTGTCCCCATTGTTCGCGAACACCGTATCCGTAGGGATGAGAGCATCCTCATGATCCACCAGGACCATAGGAATTCCAAGCCGGTGTACTTCAAGCAAAAGGGAAGAATCGATCTGTCCTACCCCGATCATTCCCAGAATCCCCTCTGGATTTAATACATGAATAAAATGGTCTACCCGGGATTCCGAAACGATGACCATACCAAGACCGCGTCGCTCCAGTTCCTCTGAGGTCCCCTCCAGAATTTTGCCCCAATAAAGCGAGTCCTTGGTCTGAAACCGGATATTCGGCATCAACACGATCACAGATTGTTTCCCCGTAAAAGAAGAGGGCTGCTGAGTAATGGACTGATTTTTTATATAAGCATTCTTTTGAGCAAAATAACCAAGCTGAGAGGCCGCCTGGATCACCCGATTCTTCGTCGTCTCATTGACCCCGCCCTTGCCTGAAAGCGCCTTGGACACGACGAACTTGGACACTCCCAGATGGTCGGCGATTTGCTGCATCGTAATTTTTTTCAACGGACAATACCCCCGACAACATTAGCTGCTATATAAGCTGAGCAAAAAGAGTGAATGTAGGGCAAGGGAGTAAAATGATTCCGAAGAAGCGGAGCGGTCGCCTTTGGTTCCGAATTTCTACCTCATAAGAATTTACGAAATCAAGAAATTTGGAACCAACAGCGATCGTAGGAACATTTTACGTACTTGTCCAATCATTTAACTCAATAGCTCAGCTTATATAGTAAAATATACTTATTTCATTATAGCAAAATCGGGAGCGGCGATACATTGGAATTTGGATGATTCGCAAAATTATTCCGCGGAAGGCCCGAACCAGGAAGCAAACCAATGGATCCCCTTGCGGGATACTTGTTGAAGCAGGTTTGCCGCCTTGTCCGCAAAGCGGTCCACCGCGGGAGCCTCCGGCTGCGGAAGCAGTAAATCACCCGGCGTTCGAATCATTCCGCCGTTCGCTCCATTCCCGAATTGCCCGCTGTCGGTATACTGTCCGTTAGCGTACTGTCCGTTATTATATAAGTTACCGTTGTTATAATAACCCTCGTTATAACCGTTTCCCTCAACTGTCCCATAGCCGCTGGCATTAACGTTACCGTTTGCATAACCCGGAATCATGTTCTGGCGTGGCATACCGGCCTGGGCACCGTTGTAGGCGGAACCGCTGGACCAGGCATTGGTTGGCCAAGCCCCGTTTGCCGTTAGGCCGGATTGATCCGGCCCCGCATCCGACAACTGCATTCCCAAAGTAACGCCGGCAACGAGCAGAACCCCGTATAACATACCTTTTCTCAACGTTTTCGCCATGACGCCCTCTTCCTCCTCTTGCTTGAGATGGTTACGAGTTTTTATGATTTGATTCGGCGCCCGCTTTCCCGGCCGCTTCTTGGGCCTGTTCCTGCGTCCCGCTCTGGGTTATAGAACCCGCCTTCTCCGCCTCCTGGCCTTCCCAATAAAGATCCGCTATGATGCCTGCCAGCACTTTGGAGGTCCGCTGAAGTTCTTCCTCGGTATTATCGATGCCCCCGATTTCGATTAAAATACTTTGCGGAGACAAAGACTGGTTATATTCTCCGTTTCCTTGAGAACTGGTTTTGCCCCATATGCCGCGGGAAATGCCGGGATGGGATTTCTCCAGTCGCTCGTGAATCGAGCTTGCGAAGGCTTCATTTTTACGCCAATTTTCATTCGCATGACCGATAATAAAATACACTTGGGCGTAAGACTCCCCGCCGACTTGCGTAGTGGTCTTCTCGTGCCGCTGCGAATCTCTGTGAATATCGATAAAATATTGAAGTTGCCCGTTCTCGGCCATGGCTGTCTTCACAGTCTCTCTTGAATATTTATATGAGTAATTGTAATTGTAATTACTTACGGTAGACGCGTAATTCTTAAAAGAGTGCAGCGATGCCACTCCTTTATTCTCCAGCTCTTTAGCTAGGAATTCGCCGACCAGGCCGACGTTCTTCTTCTCCTCCGGCGAGCTCGGATTATCGCCATTCGTTCCGAGCAAGGGATTGTACGATTCCTGCGGATGGGAATGATAGATCATAACTATATTTTTGTTTCCCGGCTTAATAGCGGAATCCGTCGTACCCGTATCTGGCGGAGCCTGTCCCGCCGGATCGCTCTCCGGCGGCTGTCCTACCTCGTCCGGCTCGGGATGATCGGGTGCGGAGTCTACGGCTCCGGCACCCGGGCGGTAATCCTCCGGCGCCTGCACCGTCATGTTGCCCGACCCGGTTCGCAGCAGGATGGGGTTATCCGATCCAAGGCCCGGCACTTCACGGGCGAGCAAGCTTTTCGGATCCGCCGGATTCACGTCGGTCAGCAGTTGAAATACGAACTGTGACATCTGCTTGCCGGAAAAGGCGGGCGTTTGTTTTTCACTAACCGAATGCGGCAGCTCCATGCCGACCATCTGGATAAAAAACCGACTCGACAAGGATGCCGCCAATCCTTTCATAGATGAGACGGGCGAGGTGTTCAAGTTTTTTTCGGCGATGCCCAAAGTGCCCAACAGAATAAAAAATACGACCGACAATACCGACATCAATAGAAAAGTTTGCCCCATCGCCAGCACGTGCATAAAGTTCCGTTTTATTTTTCCAATGTTCCACGCTCTGAATCTCATTTTGTCATGTCCTCCTCCAGCCGCTAAACCTTGGGCTTGAATCTCTTTACTACAAATCTATGAACCTAGCGGAAAGTTTAGAACATGGCATTCTCACAAAAAAAAGAAGTCCGCTAGATTGCGAACTTCATAGGAGGGAGGAGCTTCGTCGTAAGGTTAATGAGTATATGTTGCCACATTGTCGGGATTTACGGCCTCGTGCAGAGCCAAATTCAGCCCGCTCGCAATAACATTAGCGATGTCCTCGATAAATTCATCAATTTCCTTGGGCGTCACGATCAAATCATGGCCAAGCGGTTCGAGAACCTCTTTGACGAGGCCAAGACGCTCTCCTTCGGTAAGCTCGGTAAGCAACCCGAGGATCTGCTTGGTTTGCGGTTGCTGCCCGGCTTTGCTCTCCTGATCGAAATGAGTTCTCATCAAATCGAAGGCATTATTTACGATCGTGGACGCGTAACAGACGGTCGGTACACCGATCGCGATGCAAGGGACTCCCAAAATTTCCTTGGTCAGCCCGCGGCGTTTGTTTCCGATTCCCGAACCCGGGTGGATGCCAATATCGGCAATTTGGATCGTCGTATTCACCCGCTCCAGATTTCTTGCAGCTAGGGCATCTATAGCTATGATGAGATCTGGTTTGGTCCGGTCCACGATTCCTTGAACCACTTCGCTGGACTCGATCCCTGTAATTCCGAGTACGCCCGGCGCGACCGCGCTCACGTCCCGATATCCGGGAGACACCTGATCCGGAGTCAGCTCAAAAAAATGACGGGTCACCAATACATTCTCGACCACGAGAGGACCGAGCGCATCCGGGGTTACATTCCAGTTGCCGAGGCCGACGATCAACACTTTTGCTCCCTCAGCGACGCCAATCTTGGGAAGGAAGATACTGAACTCTTTGGCAAAGGTAGCCGATACTTTCTCTTGGAGATCGCTATCCTGGCTCCGCAACCCGGGAACCTCGATGGTAATGTAGTGTCCGATCATTTTGCCGATTTGCCTTGATGCCGCTTCATTCGTTACATCCAGACGGGTAACCTTAATGCCTTCGTTTTCGTCAATTTGTTCATTCAACCCGGGGACCGGTCCGCCGTAAGCAGTCTCCGCCATCTCTTTTGATTCCACGGCCAGGTCGGTCCGGACGGAGTATTCCCGCAAATCCAAATTCATGTGATAATGACCTCCTTTTCCTCGGTTGCCTATAGTTTGCGGGAGAGATGAAACTATTATGCACTAATCTTAGTTTCGCGGAACTCATTGCATTTTAGCGGGGGTCATGATAAAATATTTTAAGTTGTGAATCATCTGGGATGATATATGCTTTACAGGAGGTGAATGCAATGCCAAACATTAAATCCGCAATTAAACGTGTAAAAACAAACGACAAGCGCCGCGCTCTGAACGCTTCGCAAAAGTCCGCTTTGCGTACGGTTGTGAAAACTGCCGACACCGCTCTGGCGAACAACGAAGTAGAAGTAGCTAAAGCCGCTTTCGCCGCTGCTTCCAAAAAATTGGACAAAGCCGTTACTAAAGGTTTGATCCACAAAAACGCAGCAGCCCGCAAGAAATCCCGCTTGGCTAAAAAATTGAACGCCCTTACGTCCCAAGCGTAAGCGTCGCTTTTTATAAACTTAAGCTCAAAGAGACCTGAACGATTTCGTTCAGGTCTTTTTGATGTTATTTGCAGGGCAAAAGCTCGGCATTGGGTTGAAATTTGCGTGTGACAGACTGGCGGGTGAGGCGTTTGCGGAAACCTGAAGAGAAAACATAGCTAGGTGCCTATCCATGCTCAGAATAGCGTAAGGACAAGTACCAGCGGCGGCTTTAGAGATGATATGCTTCGCCTGTTTTGGCTGATTGGTACTTTTCGATATTAATTGGTTAATGTTACTTGGTTTGTTAGAGTTACTTAGAATACTTATGGCAGTTTGGTTGGCTATAGTAACTCGGTTGGTTAGGTAACTTGGTTCACTCTTGGTTACTTGATTTTTATGTGCTTTTTATTAGAATAGTTCGTCGTTTTAGTAACTTCGCAAGTTGAAGTAGTATTGGAATTAAGCATGCGCATGCTGACTCGAAATTAACTGGATTTCATACAGCTAAATTCCTCCATGCAAGTTAGTTTTGCAATTTAACTGGATTTCCTACATTTAATTTTACCATATTAGCCGGTACCTACAGATTTCGGGGAAAATAACTGTAGGTTTTCCAGCTAATTTGCCCAGAATCCTAAAAAGCAATGAATTAGCTGGAGGTTTTCCAGTTATTTCATTGCTCAAATATTTTAACCAATTAAGTCTTTGCCGCAAACGTTTTGAACAGCTATGTCGCAGCTACGAACGCATTAAGCAATCACCCGGTCGATCCCTCTTGGTTCCTTCCTCCACGGTTCCCTCTTCCCTTTACGCTCCTAGCTTCAGCAGGAATATCTCCAGCCCCAGCACTTTGTCGATTCCGCCGCTCTTCATTTGATAATCAAGCTGGGCCAGATCGGAAAGGATACGTTTAAGCCTGACCTGTTCAAATTTCCGGGCCTGCTCGCCGGCAATCTTGACCGCATAGGGATGCAGTCCAAGTTGGGATGCAATCTGCTGTTGGGAATAACTCTGACGGGCTAAATCTTTAACCTGCAGCATGATCCGGAACTGACGAGCGATCAACGCCGCAATTTTGATTGGTTCTTCACGTTGTTTAAGCAGTTCATAAAAAATATCTAAAGCCTGTTCCAGTTTCAACGTAGCGATATGCTCCACCATCGCAAACACATTTTGTTCCGTTGAACGGGCCACCAGCTGGTTAATGGCTGCATTATCGATCATGCCACCTTCACCGGCATACAGGCACAGCTTGTCCACTTCGCCGGCCAACGCTACCATCTGCACACCGCAGGCCGCAATCAACGCCTCGGCGGCTTCCCGGCCGATTCGGCGGCCGCGCTTCTCCACCTCGCGCACGACCCATTGCGTCAGTTCACTGCCGCCAAGCGGCAGGAATGACAGCACCGTGCCCGCGGCCTTCATTGCCTTCACAATCTTTTTACGCTCGTCCAGCTTCTCGCCGTTAACGACGAACACGATCACACTATGCTCTGCCGGATTATCTATGTAAGCCAACAAAGTCTCCATTTTATGTTCTATTTTTCCGCCCTCTTTGCCTGCGGTAAACAGGGAGGCGTCCCGGACGACGATCAGCTTGCGTTCCACAAGAAAGGGAAGTGTCTCGGCTTCTTCAACGACAACTTCCACCGGAGTCTCGGACAGATCAAACGCCGCCATTGCAAAATCCCGCTGATCGCGGTCAACCACCTGTTCCTGCAGCAGGCCGACAAACTCCTGAATTTGATATTTCTCCGTACCGTAACATAAATACAAAGGGGAGACCTGCCCTTGTTTTAATTGCTTCACCGCCGTTTTGACGTCCATATGCGGTATCTCCCTTCCTTCTTCAACGAATTCAAGCTCTTTCCTTAATATAATGATACTGTGAATTGCTCAATTAGTCCAAGGCTCAGATAGCGGTAACCCATGGAGTAGTGATTATAAAGGCAACAAAGGGACCTCTGCACGCTGGCGAAAGGTCCCTCTGTCCCAGAGCATCTATATAAACGCGGGCTGAAAAGCTCTAGAAACTTTCCCGCCGGCGGTCATACGACGATCAGGGTCAATCCTGTCTCTATTTATCTATATAACCTATTCCATATCCCCTGAAAAGGTGACGGTTCCAACAACCCAATTCTTAATTTCAGGCCAGAATAGGCATGCCGCTCAAGTCGATTCACGGCTGATTCGCCGAAGAATTCTTCTCTGTACCTGTACCTGAATTTGATCCTGTTCCTGTGCCTGCGTTTGATTCCGATTGCACCGGATGGACAACATGCGCTGCCGAGATTCCGTCCTTTTCCGTCTCATACGTGAATGTTGTGCCGTCTTCGGACCATTCTCCCTTAACCCAGTTACCTTCCAAGACTCGATCCACCAGTAACGTGCGGTCCTCGGAGTCATTACGGTATACATATAAATGTTGATCACTCAGTTCAGCCGTGTACTTCCCGTCCGGAGAAGACCATTCGTTATCCGCCATGAACCGGGCAATTCCCATCATGCTGGCCTCACTAAAATCCTCGACTGGCGTCTTCTCAGGAATGACTTTATAGCTTGACTTTTCATCCCCGGTTTCGGCCGTGCCGTCCGGAGTTTCCGGTACACTATTCTGAATCTTGGCTGCATTTCCGCCGCGGTCGGTTTGTGCCGAGGCTGGAGCCTTATCTTGCCCGCCGTTTGCCGGAGAATCCGACCTCTTGGAACCGGCATTAGTTCCAGCATCTTCTGTTGGTACGGACGTATTCAACGTTCCCTCATTTGAGGAACCTGCCTTCTCCCCATCCGAATTGCCGGCGTTCCCGGAAGACGTCTTACTATCATGAGCTGCAGGCCCATCAGGATCATCTTGCGGATTAGAACCGTCAACACCGTTGTCCGCCTGGTCCGACAGAATAGCCGAATTCTCCTCCATTTCCGTTGGCGCGCTATTGGATGAGGAAGACATATCAGCCGCAGACGAGTTTGTATCGTACGCAACCTGCGGAGCTATCTCCGCATCTGGAATTGTGTGAGGCTCATATTGGTAAATGAATACGCCTAAAATCATGGCTGCAGCTAATCCTAAAGCCCCTGAAAGGTAAGCTCTGCTGCGCCGCGGCGAACGTGCTGGCCGGGTGCTTCGGTTTATGTCGGCTGTACTCTTCGCAGCCACCATCATCCCCGGAATATCTTCAGCCGCACTGCCTTCCTGCCGCGCACGATCAATCTCATCCAATTGGGGAAGAATCGAATCGACTAGACTAAAGCGGGGAGTCACTTTCGGAAGATCTTCCAGCTTGGCCGACAGCTCGTTCAGCATGGCGAATTTCTCGGAGCATTCCGGGCAATTTTGCATATGTTCAAACAGAACTGAACTTTCTTCCTCGTTCAGATCATGATCGATATAACGATGCATCCATTCCACCGCCTCCGGGCATTTCATCCTGATACACCACCTTTCTGATAATCTTGGAGTAAGTGTTGAAGCTGCTGCCTGGCCCTAAATAGATAGGATTTCACCGTATTCAGCGGTAAATTCAAACAATCAGCAATCTCGTTGTAAGAAAAATCCTGCAAATATCTCAGAACGACGACCATCCGATGATGCTCCGGCAACTGGTCGATCGCTTCGCGGATGTCCTGGGCCAAATAACCGGACATAACTTCCCTCTCGACGCTCTCATTTCCTTGGAAAACCATGTCGTGTTCGTCAATCGAAACGGTCGGTTTATTCCTCCGGAATTTGTCGATACAGATATTCGTGACAATCCGCTGTACCCAGGTTTTAAACTGGGCCTTTTCTTCATATGAATCGATTTTGGTATAAATCCGGATCAACGCTTCCTGGGCTGCATCCATTGCATCCTGTTCATTGTTTAAAATGTAATAGGCCGTCCGGTACACATGAGTCTCTATTTCTCGCAATAGGGTGATTAGAGCGTCGCGATCGCCCGTTTGAGCAGCTCTGATGAGGCCTTGCTCCACCACAAAGGCTCCCCCTTCCTTGCAACTTTATAGACGTGATCGTCCAAAGATTTGTTGCAATGTTGTTACTTTTATTTGAATAAAATATAGGAAAAAAGTCTGAAATTCTATTCCCGCTGTCTTTAATCTCATCTAAGGATACCAAAAAAAAGAGAACGCGTCATCCGCGCGGCTCTCTTATCGCAGTAAGAAATAAAAAAGCCGACGACGGCGGTGCGCCGGTGCCAGCTTGCTGCGTGAAAAGTCAGATGCTTTTAAGTAGATTGGCGCTCAATAATTTGCGAAGGAAGCGTAATACTTTTATTCACGAACGAATTGGACGGTTGTTCAATCAAATCTAACAGCAATTTAAACGCCTCGTTGCCGAGCAGAATCGGATTCAGGTCAATGCAACTGATGGAAGGGGATACTTTATCCAAATACGGTGCATTATTGAAACATAAAATCCCCACATCTTCAGGGACTTTCTTTCCTTTGGCCTGGCAATATTTCAATGCACTTAAGGACATGATGCTCTCCATGGTGATAATCGAATCAAAGGTGATCCCCTCTTTCTCCACCTGCTCCAACGCTTGGGTCACCTCATCCTCTTCATCCCCGCAGTAAACGATATATTCCGAAGATAAATTCAGGCCGCTTTCTTCGATCGCCCGCTGATAACCATGGATTCGATCGTAAATAACATCCTGCTTCAAGCTAGGCGTGAGGAACAAAATCCGGCGATAGCCCTTGTCCACCAAATACTTCGTCGAAACATAGCTATCCCTTACATTGTCATTGTGTATGGATAGAGCGCTGTGCGATAAACTGCTGCCGATCATCACAAAAGGAATATGTTTCGCCTTCAGCCCTTTTAGCAAAATGTCTTTGTCGGATGAACGGATACTTGTAAAAATAAACCCGTCCACCTGTTTCTGCCGATACAGTTTCACGCACTTTTCCATCTGTTCTTCGATCGTATGAAACAAGGCAAACTGCAGATTGTAATCCTGCAGTTTGGCCGCATCGGATATTCCGCAGAGTACGTCGCTGAAGAATGAGTTTCCGAGTATTTCTTTCGGGTTTCGTGCAATCGAGAAACAAATGGTCCTGGATCTATTGGAAGAAAGCGACTGCGCGTTAATGTTAGGAACATATTTCAGTTCTTCCATAGCCTCAAGTACGCGTTTCTTTATTTCCTCCGTTGTATTTCCTTTATTCGTAACTACCCTGGATACGGTTGCCGGTGATACGCCGGCTACTCGGGCAACATCTTTGACCGTTGCGATTTTCACTCACCTCTAATGAATAGTAGAATCCGGACTTATAAATGTATATATTTTACTATAATTTCAGGACCATAGCCAGTTATCTTTCCACTTGCAGGGATGATACACCCGGAAGAGCATGAAACTTCTCCATGACTTGAATCAAGGGCGCATCCTTAGGCGCGGCAAAAGTAATTTTAATCCGCTGAACTTCGTTCCCGATCATGTCATATTCGGTTGCGACGCTAATCGTTTTAATATCAAGATGAAATGAAGTCATTACGGCATACAATTCCGCTAAACTCGGTGATGCGGGAGGCAGGGAAATTCTAAGAGTATGAATTTTTCCGGAAGCCAGAAACCGATGCTCTACTTTATTTAACGCTTTAAGCGAAATAATTACAATAAGGCAAGTTACTACGGCCGGATAATAAAATCCTGCGCCTACCGCGAGGCCTATCGCCGCCATGACCCATAGCGTTGCCGCAGTGGTCAGTCCTTTTATCGATGCGCCTTTCTGCATGATTGTTCCGGCACCCAAAAAGCCTATTCCGCTAATAACTGCGCGGCTAGCCTGGCGGGATCGGTCCGCACGGTCGGTTCATTCACAAAGTTCGAAAACCCATAAATTGATAATAGCATGATCAGGGTCGAGCCCACGCAAACCAATATATTGGTTCTCAACCCGGCAGCGTGGCGGTTAACCTCTCTCTCGTACCCTACAATGCCTCCCAATAAGAGCGAAAGTACCAAACGTATAATCATTTCCGGCGTTCCAATATACCAGGGACTTGCCATAGTTCATACCACACATCCTTTGTCGGTTGCTATTCACCAAGAATGCTTGAAGCCCGGTATCTATAGCCATTACCGGGCTTCAAGCATGGTTTAGCTTTTTGAAGCTCCAGCGGTCAACCCGCTAATCAGATACCGCTGGAAATAAAGGAACACAGTCGCAATCGGTACGGCAATCAAAATGGAGCCCGCGGCAAAGCGCGTGAAATTCTGTCCAAATTCCTGATTGACCAGGTTAAACAAACCGAGTGCCAGCGTATAGTTTTCCGGACTGCGGATCACGATACGCGGTAACAAGAAATCCATAAAAGGCGCCATAAAATTGAACAGAGCAACTACAGCGACAATCGGAACGGCCAAAGGCAAAATAATCTGGAAGAAAATCCGGAAATGGCCGGCTCCGTCAATTTTGGCCGCTTCATCCAAGTCTCTCGGTATCGTGTCAAAATAACCTTTAACCAAAAACGCATGCGTTGGAATGGAAGTCCCCACATATACAAGGGTTAACCCGAGCAGCGAATCGAGCAAGCCTACCAGATTGAGCAGAATATAAATGGCGACCATCCCCATCAACACGGGGAAAATCTTGATTAACATAAGGACATAAAGACCGTTTTTTCGTCCGACAAAATTGTACCGCGAGAATGCATAGGCTACAAAAAGCGTCACCGTGAGTGAAAGAACTGTTTTCGCGCTGGCTACAATCAACGTATTTTTATACCACAGCAAGTAATTGCTATCCTGATTCGTAAACAGCCACTTGTAATGCTCTATTGATGCATTTTTAGGGATAATCGTCGCACTGTACATGCTGGTCCCCGGATTAAGCGAAATTCCGAACACCCATAACAAAGGATAGATAATAACCAGGAACATAATGAAGATAACCAGATAAATTCCCGCTACTTCAAGCCTCGATTTTAGTTTGGCGTTCAACCGTTAGTCCCCCCTTCTTTAAAGGAACGAGTACGTCGGAATTGGAAAAAGGCAATGCAGGCGACAAACACGCCGAGAATGATCGAAATCACGGCAGCCATATTATAGTTCAGCGTATCAAAGGTCAGCTTATACACCCAGGATATAACGATATCTGTTGAACCTGCGGTTTGTCCCCGCACCGGCGGCCCGCCTTGGTTGAACAAGTAAATCAGATTAAAATTGTTAAAGTTGCCCGTATATTGCATGATCAACAGCGGGGCGGAAGCGAACAATACATGGGGAAGCGTGATATTGCGGAACTTCTGCCATTTGCTGGCCCCATCCACTTCCGCGGCTTCGTACCAGTCTGACGACACACTTTGCAATACCCCGGTAAACAAGGCAAATACATAGGCAAAACCGAGCCAAACTTCGACGAATATGATGGCAACCTTGGTCCATAAAGGATCCGTAAGCCAGGGAATGGTGATTCCGAGCGGGGCCAAGAGTTGATTATTGACCGCGCCGAACTGGTCGTTAAACATAGCCGCAAAGGTCAAGATCGACACGAAGCCAGGTATCGCCCAGGGAAGAATCAGAAAGGTGCGGATAAATTTCTTGAATTTAATCCGTTTATCATTAACGATAATTGCCAAGAATAGCGCAAGGCCTACCTGTAAAGTCGTTGCCACAAGCGTCCAAATAATGGTCCATGATAACACGGAGAAGAACGTATTGCGCCACATCGGAACGGAAAAGACATTAAAGAAATTCTTCATTCCAACCCAACTAAGCAAAAACTTGGGCGGCGAATTGTAGATGTTATAGTTCGTAAAAGCTAATGCCACCATAAACAGCAAAGGTAAGATTAGCACAAAAATAATCATGAAAAATCCGGGAGCCACCAGCGCATACGGAAAACTCTTATCCCATGCGTTCTTAAATCCTTCCCTCAAGGTAGTCACTTTCCAGCCTTCCTTGATTTTCTCGGCATCCCTTTTGGCATCGATCAAATTCAGCCAATAAACGACTATTGCGAAAGCTGTAAGAATAACGGAGACAATGCCCTGAATGAGCAGCATTCTGGAATCGTCCACCCCCTCCATCGTCCCCAAGGTAACCAATCCCCAGTAGCCGATATTCAAAAAATTGCCGAAAACGACAAGGAACGCAGCAATCAATACAAAAAAGAGGATTCCCTTAAAATATCTTCGGTTATAAAACTGTCCTAATCCCGGTATGATTGAAAGCATCATTGCTCTTTTGGGACTGTGGGAAACCGTTTTGCGGTTCTCTTCTTCGAGCTCGCTCAATATAATAGACCTCCCTGATGGCGAGTGGGGACTAGTTAGATGAGGATACAGAGTATCCTCATCTGCCGCACCATATTATTTCGCTGATGAGTTATTAATGTTGATCTGTTCCTTAATCTGGTCAACCGCTTCATTGAGCACTTCTTTAGCGTCATTGCCTTGCGACAAGAAAACAAAAGCATTCTTCATAGGTTCCCAGGTTTGAGAGATTTCCGGAATATGCGGTGTAGGCGTAGCATATTTGCTCTGTTCCGCAACGGCCCAGAAATATGGATCCTTCGTGATCAGATCACTTGTCAGAATGCCGAGTGTTGCCGGAACCTCACCCGCTACGCGGAAATGATTCTCTAGCGAGGTCTGGCTGGTCATGTAAAGTGCCAGCTTCGATGCCCATTCTTTATTTTTGGAATAAGGAGACAGCACCCAACCTTTGACGCCCAGGAACGAAGGGGTATGCTCGCCGTTATCCAGCTTCGGAATTGGAGCGACTCCCAGGTCATCTCCCAGGGCGCCGGCATAATTCACCAATGAAGAGGGTACGGACATGACAGCGCCGACTTTTCCTTCTTTAAACAATCCGTCCATGACATCGATCGTAATCGACTTCGGCAAATAGTTTTTAGCAAACCAGGATTGGATCATCTGCGCCCCTTTGACAGCGCCTTCATTATTCAGGCCGATATCTTCAACATCGTAGCCTTTGTCCTTGTCATAACCGAATATGTAACCACCATTTCCTTGCATGAACATATTCGTATAATAGAAGTTCGTTCCATCAATCAGAAATCCGTATTTATTCTGCGAAGGATCGTTATAGGTAGAAGCAAACTTCTCCAACTCACTCCAAGATTCCGGTTGCTCCGGCAGAAGCTTTTTGTTATAGAACAGGACTGCCGTTTCAACGACCATGGGCAAACAATAAATTTTACCATCAATCGTTACCGCCTTGACAGCTTCCTCGGAGTAGTTACTCAACACTTCCTCATCCAGTTCATAAGGTTCTGCCAATCCTTGGAGCACGTTCTTCCCCATGGAGTTATGCGTAGCCCACCATAAATCCGGACCGCGTCCTGCAGGACCATCGAGGGAGAATGTTTTGGATTGTTCGCGCGCGTTTAATGGGATTACTTCAACTTCAATTCCATGATCCGCCGTGAATCTGCTGGTAATCGTACGGATCGATTCAAGCTCTTTCTCCGCTTCATTAGCCCATATGGTCAATTTAGCTGGTTTGGCAGCTTCCTCCTGAACTTTATCAGCAGGTACGGAAGTTTGCGCGGTATCACGTTTTGGACCACAGGCTGTAAGCGCTAACACTAATGAACAGGCAAGGATAAAACTGAACGTTTTTTTAATCATGGATATCCCCCATTATTATTGAAATTAATCGGAAACATGCGGTCCCAAATGACCGGTATGCACATCAGCGGATAAGCATTTCCCTTCACTGTCCATCACAAATTCCACAATTCCCGCATTATATACCGGAATGGTATCACCCGGATTGGCAACCTGCTTCAAATCGGCAGTGGATTGCCCATGTCCAAAGACAACGATATGTTCATCCGTTCCGAAATACGGAGCAATCTCCGCATCATAGAAGGACTGTACTCTTACTCTAACCTGTGCGTGCGTCTCAGGCCATACAGGCCACCAAGACCTGGTAAGATCATGGGAATGCAGAAACTTGGTATTTGGGAAATCGCTTACAATTTGTTCGCAGCTCTCCCATGGATAATCGCGGTAATCCTCCCAGTCTCCATTAAATATTTCCGACATTTGCGGAACCAGAATAATCGGCATGTTCTTCTGCTTGGCCAGCGGCGAAGCCGTCAGAATCGTCCGTCTCAACGGGCTGCAGAAAATGGATTTGATCGGAATATTCTCGAAAAACTGCGGGATTTGTTCTGCTTGCCAGGAGCCGATTTCGGATAGTCTGCAATTGGCCCCGCCTCCTTGGCCTACATTCATTGTCGATTGAGAATGTCTGATTACGTATAAATGCAAGGATGTTTCATCTCCCTCTCGCCAAAAAAGCGATGTTTGCTAGTTTAATTTTGATAGATTAAGAAGATTAAGAAGTCTAATGGCAACATAGATGTTCCGTTTGATTCAAGCTCAGAACCTTAACTCCGTCATCATTCAGCTCGAAACAGTTAATACAGGTATTGGCTTGTACAAACTGAACATTCGATCCGTTCGAAAGCTGCAATATCTCGCGGATCAAGAAGTCGATCAACATACCGTGTGCAAAAAGAGCGATACCGCCATCAGTACATCGGCGTAGCTGCTCGACTATCGATTTCGCGCGATCCTCGACAGTCACCCGGTTCTCACTACCCGAACAGCTCCAACCCGGCTCAAGAATTTCTTCCGGCAGCATGACATCCGGCACAAACTTCTGAATTTCTTTGCGAGGCAAGCTATGAAAAGCTGGCCCCTCCCTGTATTCATACAGATTCATCCATATCTCTACCGGGATGGATAGCAGATCCGAGAGAGGCTTGGCCGTTTGCATGGCACGGATCAACGGACTGGACACAATCCTTGTCACCGACTTACGGCTGAGAAACGACGCAACCCTATCAGCCTGCAAGAGACCTGTCGAAGTCAAAGGTGAGTCCGGCAAATCTTCATCCAGAAACAAATTGCCGATCGATTGACCATGACGAATTAAAAATAACTTCATTCTACCTCCGTGTGTTAAGCTTTGTTGTTAGCAGCTGCTGAAACAATAGAACAAAACATAATGAAATGACATGAAACGAAATCCTGAAATAAATGATACCGGTTTCAGGTATATTAAATCACGTTTCATTAGACGTGTAAAGTTATTTTTTATGACGTATCCACAGGGAGCCCGATTTCACCTTCATTTGAATTTCGCCCTGTTGGTCTGTCCTGTATACGAAATTCTCCGCGCTTTCGAGGCGCTTCATCACATCGGGATTTGGATGACCATAAGTATTCGAGGCTCCGACCGAAATGATCGAGAGCTTACTTTGCAACCGTTCCAGCCACTCGGCTGAGGTTGATGTCTTGCTTCCGTGATGGGCCACCTTCAATACATTAACGGAAGGCGGCAGCGTAAGCTGTCTTTCCGATTCAAGGGCAAGCACTTTCTGTTCCGCCGATACATCCATATCCCCTGTAAACAAAAATGAGGCCCCCTCCATTTGGAGCAGGAAAACTAGGGATCGATGATTCTGATCCTTTACAAACGGAATGCCGGTAAATACCGGTTC
>DJTQ01000167.1 GCA_002439285.1 Paenibacillaceae bacterium UBA6304 | reverse complement strand
CGGTGCATCCGGTTTGGTCGGTCTTGTCCTCACTTTTGCTTAGCTGGCTTTTTCTCCTTAGCGTATTGGCACTCATGGCGGTGCACGGATTTGTTTACTTGAATGTTACATCAATCCCCGGATTTGCCGGATTAGACGGAGCCATGATAAAAGAAATCCTCATTATTTGCCTTCTAGGGATTTGGCAGTATAGCTTCTTTATCATAACGATTTTTCTGGCTATCGCCCTCGGCGCCGCAGTAAGTATTCGAGGAAAGGCTGGGACCTGGATCGGGATCCTGTTTTTCTTCGTCATTCAAAACGTGGTCAGCGTGATCGAGACCCGGTTGTTCGGTGCCGAGTATGGGGTCCTTTCGATAGGCATTTTCCGTGCTGAAACCGAAACGAACGGAATAAGCGCAGAGGTTGCATCGGAGAATCTGTTGGGTTTACACTGGGGAGCTCTAATATTTGAAGCCGCAGTCATTGCGCTGATGGTTTGGCTGATTACGTATTTAGTGAACCGGAAAATGGAAATATAAAATCGCATAATAAGAAAAAGGCCGGCCCGGGACATGGGTATGAATCATGTCCTTCGGTCCGGTCTTTAGTTCTTTAAGATTTGGTCCGACGTCCGAAAATGAATATCTGCCCGGCGAGACCGACTACAAATATGATCAGACTGTCCCATGGCGATACGGTAAACGAGGGCATGATTCGCCCCAACAGCATTCCTACGGCCACAAGGCCGACGGCAAGCGCGATATAAGTCGCGAACGTCTTCGGATCAAATTTTCGCGGTGAAGAACTGGTTGGCTCGGGCTCATTCTTTCTCGTGCCGGGACCCAGAAACCGGGTAACCAGTTCAATCAAAACGATGGAAAGCGCTGCAATAAGAAGGAGGGAAGCGCTGCTGATCAAGGTATATTCCAGTTCCCCTCCAAACCATTTGCTGAAAAAGCCGGTAATCATGTAGATGAAGAAGACCCAGGTTAGAGCAACCCAAGGGATCATCGTGTAATATTTGATTTTATCTTTGGTACTGCGCGGTTTACGCATGTTCACATCGTCGACAAGCTTCTCGCAGTATGCGGCTGCATCCGGTCCGAAAAGCTCCGGGGCGGTAATGCCTTTATCCTGATTCTTGATGATTTGTCTGGCCAACCCCAGCAGTACTTCTTCTCCCTTTGCCTCCGTCAATGAACTCGAACCGGATCGGATGTACATGACCATTTCCCCGAAATAGGCTTCATTAGCCGGGTTCATTTGCTGTCTTAAAGTTTTAGTTTCATGAATCATCTCATGAATGTACAATGATTTCCTCTCCTCCCAAGCTGTGCAAATCCTGATCGATTCCCCCATATTGCTTTTAAATTTCCGATTTTCTCCAGTAGTATACTGCAAATTTTGTCACTTTCGCAAGGGCCTACGGAAATGGCCATTCTCGACCGTCTCTAACGTTAGCTGTAAGACCGGAGAATCAGAAGCGGATGTGTCTATTTTTTGAACAGAGAATAAAAAGCCCCCGACAGCCGAAACTACAGCAAAAGAATCAGGAGGTAATGGAGTCATGGACAAGTATGAGTCGGAACTGACCCGTCGTTATTTATTGAACAGTCATTCCCGGGGGAGCTTGGAGGAAGTGGTGAGCGAAGAAGAAGCCGTGGACTCCGCCAGCGGAGAGGGCAACCTCTTTATGAATCAATGGGAGGGAACGGAACAAACCCGGATGTATTTTAATCAATCCTATGAGTGAGGAGAGGATTGACACCTTCTAGACCACGATGCTAAGATGAGATTAATATAATTCTTATTAAACTTATCGGATTAATATAAAAAGCATTGTTGGCAGGGGGACTGGATATGGAACGACAAATTACCATTCACCAGGGTGAAGAGCAGATTGCAGCGAGCATTCATTATGCGGCTCCGCAAAAGAATACAGGACGGTGCAAGGAACGCGTCCCGCTCGTTGTTATCTGCCACGGTTTTGTCGGAAGCCGGATCGGTGTGGACCGGCTGTTCGTGAAGACGGCGCGGGATCTCGCGAGCGAGGGCTATCTCGTTGTCCGATTTGATTACATCGGATGCGGGGAGAGCAGCGGTGAATACGGACGGGAAGGGGTCGACTCGATGATCGCCCAGACTCGCACCGTACTGGATTACGCACTCGGGATAGGCGATATTGATCCTACCCGGGTAACTCTGATCGGCCATAGCCTTGGCGGGGCGATGGCGTTGCTTACGGCAGCTCGGGACCGCCGGGTCAAGAATCTGATCCTCTGGTCCGCAGTCGGATATCCGTTCAGCGATATCGTAAAAATCACCGGCCGCAAGGTGTATGATGGGGCTATCCAGCATGGATCTGCCGATTATTTGGGATATGGCCTGACCCCTGTGTTTTTTGAATCGCTCGGCACGTATCAGCCGTTTCAGGAAGCGGTCAAATTTACCGGAGACGTGTTGGTCATCCACGGCACATCCGATGATGCAATCCCTGCCGATTATGCGTTCCTGTATCAGAAGGTATTCTGGATGCGCCAGGAAGGGCGCTGCGATAAAGAGATTATTTTTCAGGCGGATCATACGTATTCTACCGGCGATACCCGAGAACAGCTGCTTCGCAAAACACGGGAATGGCTCGGAGGGTTGGAGGCCGCGCATAGCGATTGGCAGCATTGGATGATCTAAGTGGTTGTTTGCGATAAAAAAGATAAATGGCTTTTTTCGTGAAAGTGGTAAATGACTTCCTTTCGGGATAAAATGGAAGTATACCATATGCTTTGACGGGAGGCCGGATATATGGCTCAGCCTGCACTGTTTATAGCCCATGGGTCCCCGACCCTGGCTATCGAGAATCACGATTACAATCATTTTCTTCGGCAGTTGGGACAGGAGACGCTGAAGCGCCCGCGGGCGGTCATTATTTTCTCGGCGCATTGGGATTCCTCCGCCCAGCTTCTGACAGAAGACGAAAGACTCCATACGGTTCACGACTTTTACGGTTTTCCGGATGAAATGTATGGGATTCGTTATCCAGCGCCCGGAGACCCGGATCTTAGCAGGCAAATCGGTTCACTGTTTAGCGCACATAATCTTCCGTTCGAGGCGGTCTCGGGGAGAGGTCTGGACCATGGAGCATGGGTCATCCTGCGCGCTATGTTTCCCGATGCAGATATACCTGTAGTGGAACTCTCCGTAGATTCGAAACGTACACCGTCCGAACAATATGCGATCGGCAAAATGCTCGCCAAGCTGCGCGATGAAGATGTACTCATCATCGGTAGCGGCGGGCTTGTTCACAATTTACGTCTGATCGGCCGCGATGGAACGAATCAAGCTTCATGGGCCGTTCTTTTTGATGAGTGGATCGGGGAACAACTGAATCATTGGAATCTCCGTACTTTGTTCGAATATGAGAAGAAGGCTCCTCATGTAAGAGAAGCCGTACCTTCTTATGCTACCGAACATTTCGCACCGCTCCTCTATGCTATGGGAGCTGCGGACAATGACCGCAAAGCCCGCAAGCTGTATCAGGATTACGAGTACGGGAGTTTGAGTTTGAACTGCTGGAGGTTCGGGGGACTGGATTAAAGGGTCGATCGACCCTTTAATTACCGGATTGCGTTTCCGGGGAAAGTGCTGTTGATGTGTCTACGGCCAAACCTTCTCCGGATATATGGAAGCACAAAATAATCGAGTCCGATCCGACCGGCATTTGCCCCTGCCACGACGATAAAGATTTCCAGCAAAAGCAGTTGCGGATTTGTACTGACCGTTCCCGAGAACAGGAAGGCGAAGTTCATAATCATGCCGAACAAGGCTGCCACCCAGGTGAATAGGCCTAAAATTAAGCCAAGCCCGACCAATACTTCGCCTACGGGCACCAGTACATTAAACAATCCTACGCCTGGCAGGGCAAAATGTTCAAGAAACGACGCCCACCAGCCCTGGACGGCAGGATGTTCGCCACCGCTCTTTTCGATCGCTCCAGTCAGAAAACCCTTGGCGTCGAAACCTTCAGTAAGTTTACCCCAGCCTGAAGTCAACCACTGAAATCCCACATAGATCCGGATCACGGCGAGAAGCCATGAGGCGATCAAATTGTTCCTTAACCAATGGATAAACATCGGCATTCCTCCCACTATGAAATAAGTTTTTTTATCATAACTACACTATAATTAAAATTTTAAATAATTGCTCGACATTTCTTGTTTTTTAATTACAATTATTGCTTTTCGGGGCAGCTTTATTCGACGTATAATGGATGTAATACATAGTCATATGGAGGAATTATGAAATTATCCATCATGAAAATCAGGTTTTTGTGTCTGCTGTTGATGGCAGGTCTGTTGTTTCTTTCGGGTTGCGGTCAGAATCAAGGAGTCTCCTCTCCGGTGGACGAGCCTTCGGTCCCGGATGCCAGTGAAAATAATGATTCGCCCGGCGAGCCCGTGGAAACCAGGGGTTCCGCGTTTACGGCTCCGCTAACGGGGATGCCGCTTGAGGAACCTCTGACCCGGCGCCCGCTGGCCGTCATGGTGAACAATGCTCCAGCCGCAAGACCTCAATCGGGCCTGAAGGGCGCCGATATCGTATATGAAGTGTTGGCGGAGGGTGGAGTAACCCGGCTGGTATCGATTTTTCATAGCCATGCCGAAGAGACCAAAATTGGACCTATCCGCAGTATCCGTCCCTATATGATCGAACTTGGCGAGAGCTATCACGGGGTCTTGGTACACGCCGGAGCGAGCAATGATGCCTATGCCGTTCTTCAGCGCCAGCATAAGGAAGATTTGGACGAGATCACGAATGCGGGATCTTACTTCTGGCGGGACAAATCGCGGAAAGCCCCGCATAACTTATACTCCAATGTAGAGAAGCTGCTAGAAGGCGCGGACAAACGGGGGTATGCAATCGAAGATCTGGAGGTTCCGGCTTATACCTTCCGGGGGGAGGATGATTCGATTGAAGGGGAACCAGCCAATTCAGTGGAGATCAAATTCCAGTTGGACAACTACAAAGTAACTTACGAATACGATCCGGCGAGCCAACTATATAAGAGGCTTATCAACGGAAGCACGCATACCGATCTCGACACGGGAGAGACCTTGACCGCGGCTAATGTTGTTGTGTTGGGCGCAGAGCATAAGGTGCTTGATGACATAGGCCGTTTGGCTGTGGACCTCAACCTTGGGGGGGAAGCCCTGTTATTTCAAGAGGGAAAGCTCATCCGCGGTCAATGGATCCATCGCCCGGACGACGTCATTCGCTTCGTGAAGGATAATGTCGAGATTCCTTTCGTTCCAGGGACTACTTACTTTAATGTTGTACCGAATCATCCGGATTTTGACAGCCATGTGAAGGTAGAATAGCAGTCAATGACTGAAATTGATGTAGGTTTGTGGAGAATCAAGGATAAGAATGGGAAAGTTAGGGTAAATATAAGCAAATGAACATGAAATGTTTGCGACATTATTTCCAATAGACTAATGAGTTGTGTTAAGATATTCAGGTGTGTTACAGGAGTTAGGAGTGTAAAAATTACACGTAGAGAAAAGGGGAACCGAGATGCGAGTGAAGAAAAAGGACATCTTTTTCCAAACTTTAGAGAACATGGCCGATACAATTGTGCATTCAGCAGATTATTTCGCCCAGCAGGTAACAGAATTTAAAGATGTGGCTCAATTTGCCAAGAAAATGAAGGAATTTGAGTCTCAATGCGACGAATACACACACACCATTATCGTCGAATTGAACAAGACGTTTATTACTCCCATCGAACGAGATGACATCATGAACCTCACGACAACGCTAGACGATGTCATCGACGGTTTGGAAGCGACGACATCCCGTTTTTATATGTATCATCTCAGTGAGCCGGACGAGCATATTATCCGCTTTGCGGAAATTTTGCGTAATTCTGCTTACGAAATTCAAAAAGCGATTCATTTGCTGTCTCAGAAGAAATTGCTCGCCATTCGCGAGTATACGATTCGTCTGAATGATCTGGAGAATCAAGGTGACGAGCTACTGAGAATTTGTATTAACGAGTTGTTTGCAAAAGTTACGGATCCGATCGTCCTGATCAAGAAGAAGGAAATCTACGAGCGTTTAGAAACGACGACAGATGCGTGCGAACATGTAGCGAATATGCTGGAATCCATTATCATGCGCAATTCATAAGTTAAGCCATACTTATAGGTTTACAATCGATTTTCGGGAGGTTGGGATTGCGCGGATTCACATATATAGAGAGACCATGGTCTGTGCAAAAAAGATATGGATACGAGTCTACTAATAATTCTCATCGTTATCATACTGGCGCTCGCTTTTGACTTCATCAACGGATTTCATGATACGGCAAATGCGATCGCGACTTCTGTCTCTACTCGGGCCTTGAAGCCGCGGACCGCAATCTTGATGGCGGCTGTCATGAACTTCCTAGGGGCGATCTTATTTACAGGCGTTGCCAAGACCATTGGCGGCAGTGTGGCGGACCCCGCCAAACTGGACAACGGGCTAGAGGTATTGATTGCAACGCTGCTCGCGGCGATTATTTGGAACCTCCTCACCTGGTGGTTCGGGATTCCTTCATCTTCGTCCCATGCGCTGATCGGCGCACTGGCTGGAGCCGTTTATGTCGGTGCCGGACCGGAGAAGCTGAACATGAGCGGTTTTATTACGATTATCGAGGGACTGGTGTTATCCCCGTTCATCGCCTTTGCTATTGGTTACATTATTATGATGATATTAAAATGGATCTTTGCCAAAAAAAGTCCGCATACGGTTAATAAAGGCTTCCGTACGATGCAGATCATTACGGCGGCGATCCAGAGCTTTACCCACGGGACTAACGATGCCCAGAAAGCAATGGGGATCATTACCTTTGCGCTGGTTACGGCTAAATATCAAGACCATATGGAAGTTCCGCTGTGGGTCAAACTTTCCGCAGCGACGGCTATGGCGCTCGGCACTTCGATTGGTGGTTGGAAAATCATCAAAACGATGGGTACGAAAATTTTCAAAATTGAACCGATTAACGGCTTTGCCGCCGATATCACCGGTGCTACAGTTATTTTCGGCGCCACCCTGCTTCATTTACCGGTCAGCACGACGCATGCCATCACCTCAGCCATTCTCGGCGTAGGTTCGGCGAAGCGGTTCTCGGCCGTGAAGTGGTCACTGGCCGGACGAATCGTTATTGCTTGGGTCATCACGATTCCGATTGTGGCCGTGCTGTCAGGGTTAATATACAAGGTGTTGTTCTAATTCATGAAGTGAAGTCTTATACAGAAGCACCTCAAAGATTATTAATCTTTGAGGTGCTTTTTGGTTAAGGGTGCCCAATACTAGAGCGGTTAAAGTGCTTGGCGTCTTAACGAGTAATGACTTTAGCTTTTTGATTTGGACTCGAAGTAAAGAAAATCAACTTTCCGTTGCTTTGACCAATAAATTTATCTTGCTGATCATCTGCTTGGATTGATATTCCGTTGAGTAAGTTACCGCTTCTATCAAGTAATTCTTGAGTATTCAATTCCGTATTAGTGATTAACAATTGGTGATTCACATAATATGTAAGCCAATTGGATTCGCCAGAAGTGAAATTCCGGGTAACCTTTAATTTGGAACTTCCCGTTTTGAGATCATATCTCATAAAGAGGTCATGCTCATTGTCCGTATTAATACCAAGTGGGTTACCGATTTTGCTTGAGGTATTGATGATCAATTCGTCACCTATAACTGTGAAATTAGAATTCACATTCCATTCCAGAGGGATAGTCACTTTTTTCTTAGACTCGATGTTAATGATCTTATATATGTCTTGAGATTGAGTTGAGTTATCACCAGTGATTTTAACAATAACATTAGAGTGGTGCAGCTTGATTTCCGGAATCAACTTCACTTCATATTGCCTATCATTAGGCTCACTAACTGTTACAATACTAGAGGGCTTTTTCCATGGATACTGATAAATTTGGATACGGTCCTTATTCAAAACTGCCAACTTTTCTTTTTCCTGATTTATTGCCGGTGTCCAACTGAGCTTCTGCTGTTCATTAAGTTTGATATGAGGGAATACTTGTTGGGATAAGAGGGTTCCGCTTTCTGAGAAAGTGATCTTTTGCAGGGTGTTTTTATCCGAAGTCAAAACGATGATCTTTGTTGGATTCGTCAAAACATTACAATCATAAATCGCAGGCAGCTTCTTACTCCATATGACTTGTTGAGTGGATAGATCCAAGACGGTTAATTCGTTCTCTAACTTATCAATAATTAAAGTTGTGTTCTTTGCAAGAGTAAGAACTTGAGTGCTTCTATCTAATACACTCCCGGAGAATTCTAGGGTACGGGCATCGGCAAACGCATGAATTGGTTGGAATAGTAAAATAACGATGATTAAACCGATCAATTTCTTCATAATATGAGCCTCCTGTAATTGTGATGTAAAAAGATCAGACAATATATACACCTGGTCCATTCTTATAAGGCATTATATCACCTAAATAAAGGAAATGGATATCGTAGAGCTTTAGAGTGGCGTTTTAATATGACTTAATTTGTGTAAACTTACTGAGAAAACATGATACAATCGCTGGAGTTACATAATGATGTGGCAAATCTGATATTTTCCAATCGCATAGTAAGATAGTATTCCTTCTTAATTTAAGAATAAGTATAAAGGAGGATCCGGCTTGATTCGAGTTATGGGCATTACGCATGATCATAAAGTGGAGACGGGCATCCCGCTCGAGGCGATCGGAGATTCGAAATACGGCTGGAGTTGGGTGGACTTTGACAGGCCGAGTGCGGAAGAAGCGGAGGAGTTGGATCGCTTTTTTCATTTCCATCCGCTGGCGATTGAGGATTGTCTGCATGTTTTGCAGCGGCCTAAAGTCGATTATTACGAGGGATATGAATTCCTTGTCCTCCATGCTCTGGATACGGAGACTTTGGGCACGGTAGAGGTGAATTTATTCATCGGCACCAACTATCTGGTTTCGTTTCATCAACAGGCTCTTAAAGAAATCGATGATGTATGGAACAGCTTGGCGAGCCGGGCGCAAAACCGGAAAACGTGGGCACGGGGACCCTTTGTGGCGGCATATATGGTTATCGATGCGCTCGTGGATCAGTACTTTCCCTGTGTTTATGCGGTCGAAGACGAATTGGATGAACTGGAGAAGCAGGGAGGCCGAGAATCCATTGATCTGCTGATGAACCAGGTGTTTGATCTGCGCAGCCGGCTGCTTAAGCTCCGCCGGACGATCGTACCGATGAGGGATTTGATGTACCGTATACTGAATTCGCAGCATATACAAGGGGAGAAGGAACCGCGCGCTTATTTTGCCGATGTCCATGATCATCTGCTGAAGCTGGCGGAAATGATCGAGACGGACCGCGAAATGACTGCCGACCTGCGCGACTCCTACATTTCGCTGAACTCCAATCGAATGAATGGCATCATGAAGACACTTACCGTAATTACGACGGTATTTATGCCGCTGACCTTGATCGCGGGCATTTACGGGATGAATTTCACGAATATGCCTGAATTGCAATGGCGCTACGGCTATTTCGCCGTTCTGGGCCTGATGGCGTTACTTAGTGTTTGGATGATCCTGGCCTTCCTGAAGCGGGGCTGGTTCAAATAAAACAAGACGCCGCCGGGAGTTAGCGGCGGCGTCTTCCTGTCTTTTTGCGGCTGCGGGAGCCAGAGGTGCTCTTGCGGCCTTTTTTACCCCGGGACTTACGGCGGGGAGGCTTATATTCATCAAGGCTTCCTCCGGAGCCGCCCTGCAGCTTTGGACCTTTGCCTCCAGGAAGAAGTCCAGCGAACATTTTGGCCATAGGAGCGAATTGCTGAACGGTCTGCATGACCTTTTGCACTTTGCCCATCGTGGCCAGGATGCCCTCGATTCCGCCCAGGCGTTCAATCATCCCGCCGATATTAGCGAGGGAGAAACCGGATGCGGCTGTAGTGGCAGTATCCGCGGCTGCTGCGGCGGGCAGCGTGGTCAAGCTGCCCGCTGCCGGTGAAAAAGGTGTAAGCGCGGAAGCCTCTGCTTTGAGGGGCAAATCTACACCCTCGTAAGGATTAATCCCCGGGTAAAAGTCGTTGTATGGATAAGAAGTCGGCGTCGCGCTCCGATGGGGAGATCGGTAATGTGGCATTTTGGATCACATTCCTTTTTTAATATTTTTGTTAAAATGGAACCGTTTGGTCCGCCGTTTTAGGCGTTTGTTTACTATACTGTATGTGGTTGGAGGCTAAAGCGTATAGACGAATGTCCCGCTTTGGTAGGCGATTGCCGGATTTGGGCGTTCTTTCTGTGATGCGTGAAACCGTTAATGCTTGAAATGGGGGACTCGGCTCGGGTACAATGGGATTGTGGTTACAGTAACAATAGGGGATGATTATCCAGTGCAACTTAAGAAGTTGAATGATAAAACGATCGATCAATTATTCGAGGCTATTCTTACTCTGAAAGACATCGAGGAATGCTATATCTTTTTTGATGATTTGTGCACGGTCAATGAGATCCAATCGCTCTCCCAGCGTCTAGAGGTTGCGAGAATGCTCGGCAAAGGGAATACGTACAATCAAATCGAGGCTGAGACCGGAGCCAGTACGGCAACGATTTCCCGGGTTAAGCGCTGCCTGAATTACGGCAATGACGGTTACAAAATGACATTGGAACGTTTGGGACGTTAAGAATGGATTCTTTTAATCAAGCGGACATGCCATTTAAACCTGGAGTATTAGTCATTAGTCATGGCTCGCCTGACCCGGAATGGGTAAATCTGGTGGATGAGGCCGTCGCTACAGCGGCGGCCGGACTACCGGAAAGTATGCTGATCGAGGCCTCTTTTTTGGAAAAGGTGGAAGGTCGACTTATTCAGGATGGAATCGATCGCTTGGAAGCTTTAGGCGTGAGCGATCTCATTGTGATCCCCCTATTCGTTTCCTCGGGGAGCACGCATATTGATGAAATTGCCTATGCCCTTGGCGTTAAGAACACGCCGGAGAAGGAGACCGACATGGAGCGGCTCCGCTGCTCCGCCCGCGTGTTTTTTGGCGATCCTATCGATGACGATCCGCTGATCGCCGAAATGGTCTGGGACAAGGTCAGGAATTTATCTCGGGTGTCGGAGCGGGAAGTGCTGCTCCTGGTCGGCCACGGGAGTATTCATGACGGCTTCCGGCAGCGCTGGGAGCGGGGAATCTCCTCGTTGGCGGCTCGTACGGGAGAACTGAGCGGACTAGCGGGGGCCGATTACGCGTTGCTCAATCCGGACAGCCTACGGCGCAAAGTGAGTTATTGGAGCGAGGAGCGGGGATTGGAGGTCATTGTGGCTCCACTCTTCTTGAGCGCGGGCTATTTCACGAAAACCGCGATTCCTTCCAGGCTGAACGGCCTGGAATTCCGCTATTCCGGGGATGCATTGCTACCCCATCCTTTCCTGGCCCGCTGGATGTTAGAGCAAATTTTGAATATAATGAAGACATTGAGTTTATAAATGTATATATTCGAGTTCAAAAGATGATCTTTTGAATTACCTCTATAAAACAGGTGGCGTTAATGGAATGAAGAGAGCTAGACTGATCTATAATCCGACATCCGGACGGGAGGAGATGCGTCGGCTGTTGCCCGACGTACTCGACCGACTGGATAAGGCCGGAATTGAAACCTCCTGCCATGCTACGGCAGGAGAAGGGGATGCCACGCGTGAAGCGGCGGATGCCGTGGAACGCGGGTATGATATCATTATCGCGGCCGGTGGCGACGGCACGTTGAACGAGGTCGTGAACGGGATGGCCGGCAAGGATAACTTGCCTCCGCTAGGAATTTTCCCGCTCGGAACGACTAACGATTTCGCTCGTGCGATGAAGATCCCCAAGCGCTGGGAGGATTATTGCGATCTGGTGATCGAGAATAAAACCCGTCCGATCGATATCGGCAAGGTAAACGGGCGTCACTTTATAAACATTGCAGGCGGCGGCTCATTGACGGAGTTGACCTATGAGGTGCCGAGCCGGCTCAAAACGTTGATCGGCCAGCTGGCTTATTACATGAAGGGCATCGAGAAGATGGCCAGCCTGTCGCCGACCCATCTAATCATTGATGCCGACGGCCATGATGTGATGGAAGGCGAGTTCATGCTGTTCCTGATCGCGAACAGCAACTCCGTCGGCGGCTTTGAGAAGCTAGCCCCTGGCGCGGAAATTGATGACGGACTGCTTGACGTTATCGCCGTCAAGAAATGCAATCTGGCGGAATTTATCCGCCTGGTGACGATGGCGCTGCGCGGCGATCACTTCAACGATTCGCACGTCATCTACTTCAAGACGAAGCGCATGGAAGTGACCTCGCCGGACAACGTGCTGCTCAACCTCGACGGCGAACTCGGCGGGGAACTGCCGGGCGTGTTCGAGATTTTGCCGCAGCACTTGCGGATCTTCGCTTAGGGAAGGCGTTCGATGATCGAAAGTGGCAATTATCCGGCGAATGCGGCTCTTTGTTGGTTAAACTAACTAGCTCGGTGGGATGAGAGATGGTTGATGCTCATCCCCGGGGGTTGTCTGCGGTAGCCGATGAGGTGAAGCGGCGGCTGGTTTGCCTCATTTGCCGCACGGGCAAACCTGGCGCATGTGCCGTATGGGCAAACCAGCTGCATGTGCCGCATGGGCCGACCGATAATTAACTGGATTTTATACAGGTAATTTCGAGAAATCGGCTAAATGTGAAGCATTAACTGTAGAACCTACAGCTAAATTGAGGGGTCCGAGCGCAAACGTCCTTTTTTCACAAAAATAGATGTAGGTTTTCCAGTTAATTAGCTCATGTACACGTAAGTTGCGAAATTAGATGTATAAAATCCAGTTAGTTGAATTGAAGATGCCGAGTTTTTGCTGATCCCCTGCCTGTCGGCGGGGGTTTTGTGCGGATGGGTGTTTGTGCGAATTAAGGCGGCAGGATAGAAACGGACAAGTTCCGGTTAAGATGAAAGTGAAGCAAGCGCGGAATTAAAGCGGAAAGAAATGAGGCTATGAAGATGACGAAACAACAGGGGTCAAACAGGCAGAAGCAGGAGCGGCGGAATCCGAAGGGGAAGCGGACGGAGAGCGGGCGGCAAGGGGAGAGTGGTGGGAGTCGGCAGATGCGTGCTGGACAAGGGCAGGTTGGGGAGAGTCGGCAGATGCATTCTGGGAACGGGCGGAACGGGGAAAGTCAGCAGATGCGCCCTGGGAGCGGGTTGAAAGAGGTGAATCGGCTGATGCGTTCCGAAAAAGAGCAGAAAGGTAATATACGAACTGGAGCGGTCGCTAATGGAGGAGGCCGGGGGCGAAATAGCGTTGGTTCCGCACCTAATGGCTCCGCATCTAATAGAAGAGGTCGCGCGGGGGCTTCGGACGAGTCGCAAATCGCTGGGCTGCCGGTCGCAAAGAATGATGAGGTCGTCATCGATATCATCGGCATGAATCATGACGGGGAAGGCGTTGGACGGGCAACGGGCTACACGCTGTTTGTGCAAGGAGCGCTTCCCGGCGAAAAGGTCCGGGTCAAGGTGCTGAAGACCAAGAAGCAATACGGCTACGCCAAGCTGCTGGATGTGCTGGCAGCGAGCCCGGACCGCGTGGCTGCGCCTTGCCCGATCTACGACAAGTGCGGCGGCTGCCAGCTGCAGCACTGGAGCTACGCCGGGCAGCTCGCCTGGAAGCGGCAGCATGTCGTCGATGCGCTGGAGCGCATCGGCAAGCTGCACGTGGCGGGCGAGCCGCAGGCGGAGAGCGGCGCGGCGGACGCGGGCGCGCGCGGAGACGGGGCCGGGGCTGCTGAGGCAGGCCCCGGCATCACCGTGCTGCCGACGCTGGGCATGGCCGAGCCTTGGCGCTACCGCAACAAGGCTCAGGTGCCCGTCGGCGTTACGGACGGCGCGCTGGTCGGCGGCTTCTACGCCCGCGGCAGCCATCGCATCGTCGATATGGAAACGTGCTTAATTCAGCACGAGCATAACGACGATGTCGTCGCGCACGTCAAGGCCATCGCCCGCCAGCTCGGCATCACCGCCTACGACGAAGAGACCGGGCGTGGCTTACTACGCCATGTCGTCGTAAAGAAGGCGTTCCGCACGGGCGAGATGATGCTGGTCCTCGTCACCAATGGGCGCGATATTCCACACGCTGATGCATTGATCGGACTGATCCGGGAGCAAATTCCGCATGTGGTCAGCATCTGTCAAAACGTCAACACTAAGCAAACTAACGTCATCTTCGGGGACGAGACCCGTGTACTCTGGGGTCGCGACGTTATTTATGATTATATAGGCGATGTGCAGTTTGCGATCTCGGCGCGTTCTTTTTACCAGGTGAACCCGATCCAGACCGAAGTGCTGTACGGAAAAACCGTGGAGTACGCCGGACTGACCGGTCGCGAAACCGTCATTGACGCTTACTGCGGCATCGGAACGATCTCGCTATTCCTTGCTCAGCATGCCGAACGCGTATACGGTGTGGAAATCGTCAAGGAAGCGATCGAAGACGCCCGCGCCAACGCTGAATTAAATGGCATGAAGCATGTGACGTTTGAGGTGGGAGCTTCCGAGGATGTCATCCCACGCTGGAAAGAGCAGGGCATCGAAGCCGACGTCATCGTCGTCGACCCGCCCCGCAAAGGCTGCGATCCGCGCCTACTGGAAACGATCCTCGAAATGAAGCCGGAGCGAGTGGTGTATGTGTCGTGCAATCCTTCGACATTGGCGAGAGATCTGCGCATCCTGGAGGATGGCGGGTATCGGACGGTAGAGGTGCAGCCGGTGGATATGTTTCCGCATACGGTGCATGTGGAGTGTGTAGCATTGTTGGTGAGGAATGATACAGAGGGTTGAAACATCAGTGATGGAGCGGGATTTGGGAGCAAGTGCAGATAAAGTTAAAGTGTGAAACAGAGGTGTGAACATAATAGAGTTGACTGATTGTTGACGAAATAAATAGCTCGTATGAGGAAGACAAATTCATAAATCGTGATTGTAATTGGTCTGGAAGGGGTTCGATTCCCCTTGCCTCCATCTTGAAGGGGCTGTCTCAAAAGGATGTCTGTACACACTACTTACATGTTACCTAGATCAAATCAAGGTAAAAATGAAGAAATGGTAACGTTATGTTAGGGAAATCCCCTATGTCCCCATTTCGTTATTTCGATCAATAAACGCTTTCTTTAATAGATTATGAGGAAGTGAAAGACAACCAATCTCCTTACATTTGGCAAGCTACGAAGCAGGAAGCGTCCGAATCCCCGTATCCTTCTTAACTTCAGAGCTTTTCCCTAGCCTGCCTTCTCAATGCATGTACTTGTAGACAACAATTTAAGTTTTAACTCTCAGGAATTACTCCAACACCTTCTAGCTCGATACTTCTCATATCTCCTCAAAAACTAGAGAACTCGTTTGGAAATAAAATTCAATACCATATCTCTGAATTAAGTCCTTAAAGGATAAATCTCTTTGAGCGTCTTCACCCCATTTCTCGAGTTCATTAATTCCCCATCGCTCGTTAAACAACAAAATTTCAGTCATAACATTCTAGTTAATTTAATAGCTTTACCAAATTTAACCTTATGATTGTACATCAAAACTAAAATGAATATCAGAACAAAGAAACCCACATATGAAGAGCAATAGATTATATACTACAATTTCAACTGCAACCTCCATCAGTTATCTCAACTCTTTTCTTACTACCGGTTTTTCATTAGTATGATAGAAGAGAGTAGAGGCTGGGTAATTTTTCCATTGATCAGATGCTTATATTCTCTCAGCTCCGTAGTAGCAACGGGGGCTGATTTCTTGAGATAACGAGTATTTCCACATATCGCCAAATTGGGGCTTTGGTATTATAATAAAGGGAGTAGTTGCAATTAATATATAATGATTCAATTTGTCATCAGAATGATACAAATAAAACATCAGGGGATTGATTGCCTATGTCAAATGAACATGAGCACTGGGTGGAGAAATCTAACCACACTAGACTTAAGCATCATATTCTTAAATTCTACTTAGAAAATTGGTCAAGGATTTTAGCTGATGCAAGTTTTCATAATAATCAAGAAGATATTTATTATATTGATGGCTTTGCTGGTCGTGGTGAGTTTCTCGATGGTGATCTTGGATCTCCTCTAATTGCATTAGATAAAATGGAAAAGGTTCAGCGTAGCTTTAATGAACAATACCCGAATAAACCACTTCGATTTCATATTATTAATATTGAGAACAATTACAGGAACTTTCTCAAGCTTGAAGAGTTAAGAAAGAAGATTTCTACTTCAGTGAGCATTCAGAATTTACATGGAAATTTCTTAGTTGAGAGCAAAAAGGTAGTACTTAGAGAAGCGCTTAAAAATTGCCCTTGTTTTTGGTTTGTCGATCCTTTCTATGGTGCACGAGACTTTTCATTCGATCATGTGATAGATCTACTTTTCTTTCCTAATGGTAATCGGCGTATTAGAAAAGAAGTACTAATTAACTTTATGACCTATAATATGGTACGGTTTATTAGATATGGTAAAGAACAACCATTCATCTTAAAATTTTTAGGTGCCAATAGTTATAAGGAAGTTGTCGAATCAGGCAGTTACTCTAAGCTTGAGGAGGCAATTATCTCGTTCTATAAATCGAAGCTAAGAGATCGAGGTTTATTTGTATTAAGTCAGAGAATTCAATGTAAAGATCCTAAAGATCCACATGCAGACATGATATATTTTCATATGATACATTGTTCACACAGTGAACGTGCACTTCTAGAAATGAGAGAGTCGTTTGTAAAGGCCCAAGAACAAAAGAGTAGTTTCGAAAAGGAACTTGACGGCGGGCAACTCGACTTGTTTGATCTAGAGTTAGTAGATCAGCCTTATTTGGGATACTCCAAGCAACAACTTGTAGATTTTATTATGAAACACTTTGGACTTGGAAGTAATGTTCTGTTGCATAAGATTTTTGTTATGACATTGCAAGAGATTCATGTTTCCCACACTGTCATCTGTGATATGTTATATGACCTATGGAAAGAAAACATAATTAAGGTTATAAACCATGATGGCAAAAATAGAAGGAAGCCATTTAATAGTATACCAAAAGATTGGAAGGCGATTGATGTTGTCTTGCTAAAGGACAAGGTGCATTCGTTATCTCCATCTTATGGAGAACAATTAACTTTATTTTAGAAGTATAACTAAGGATGGAGACAAAATGTCTGAAACAAAGATTGAATGGACAGACATGACATGGAATCCCACAACTGGCTGTAGTAAAGTCAGTGAAGGATGTAAACATTGTTATGCTGAACGCATGGCTATAAGACTAAAAGCAATGGGAAATCCAAGATATTCAAAAGGTTTTGAACCACAGGAACATCTTGATGCTCTTTCCATACCCTATACATGGAAGAAGCCAAAAAAAGTTTTTGTGAATTCAATGTCTGACCTATTCCACGAAAAAATTTCTGAGGAGTTTATTTCCCAGGTATTTGAAGTAATGAATAGTACTCCGCTACATACGTATCAAGTATTAACTAAACGCCCACAGAGGGTTATTCAAATGGCAGATTGCTTAAACTGGTCTGATAACATTTGGTTGGGAACAAGTATAGAAAATTCTCGTGTTGTAGGGCGGGTTGATCAACTTAGGCAAGTTCCCGCGAAAATCCGATTTTTATCGTGTGAACCACTAATTGGTGCAATAGAAGACATGAACCTTCAAGACATCCATTGGGTAATTGTAGGTGGGGAATCTGGACCAGGTGCTCGACCTATAGAGGCAGATTGGGTTCGTTCCATACAGAATCAATGCCAGATTGCGGGGGTTCCCTTCTTTTTCAAGCAATGGGGCGGAGTTATGAAACATAGAAATGGTAGATTACTTGATGGCCGAGAATGGAATGAGTTTCCACAGTAATGTATGGAGACCAGGTAAGGGGCGACTAATTAGTGACTGAAACTCTATATAATCTTTTTATATCAGGTGATGAAACAGCTTGGGAAACAGATACGAAGATTTATGATGCAGATCGTTGTTTGCGTGAATATACAGATAAGGATATTTTTGAAAAGTTTAGGAAGTTTGGAAAAGAAGAAATTAGTGAGATAAAAAAACTTCCGTGTATCTTTGCATATGAAGATCGGTGTCAAAAAGATGCTAACATTGGTTATATTACAGATATTTTAGTACGGCAGGTTGGTATTAAAATTACTTTTCAAAAAATAGAAGTGTTGCCACAAGCTACGTTAAATAATTTGCGTTTTGAGTTGGATATAAAAGATTGGGAATTTAATCGAACTCATTGGGCTATAAAGAAAGTTAATCTTTACAAGGAGTTGCAAAAGACAGGTATTCATTTTGACGGCATCAAAAGCAAGTCTGTTGATATAACAAAACACTTCTTTGACGTCTCTTTTACCTTTGCTGGAGAGTCGCGGGATATCGTTGAGCAAGTTGTAATTGAAGTCGAAAAGCTAAGGGATAAAGACAGTATCTTTTATGATAATAACTATGTCGGCCAACTGGCAAGACCATCGCTAGATACGCTTTTACAGGATATATACAGAAATCGTTCGAGATTTATCGTGGTTTTCTTATGTGAAAAATATCAAGAGAAAAAATGGTGTGGACTTGAATTTAGAGCAGTTCGAGAAATGATTATGGACAAAGAGATCCAAAGAATTATGTATGTACGGCTCGATTCAGGACATGTTGATGGAGTTTTTAATACCGATGGTTATATAGATGGAACGAAGTATTCCCCACAACAAATTGCTGGGTTTATTAATGAACGTCTTAACTTACTTGATTGATTGTTAAACATTATCACGGAGAAAGAGCGCATCGCTGACTTCAGGCAGCCAGCGATGCTTTTGTTATTTGTTTTTGTTCGTGTGATAAAGTTAGCGTTAATGGAGGGCATGACTACTTGCGATGCATAGGTAGGTAATTAAAGAGGCCTAAACAGCTATATTTAAATAGTGTCGATTAACAGTAGATCTAGGCAACTCAAGTAGTACTCTTCTGTTTTGTTGCGTTATTGTCCAAAATGGAGTGGAGGAACTTGCCGTCTCTATAGCGAAATAGGAGTTGTACTAAAGACATATTAGCGTTCTAGTTACATGCGGACATAGATAAATGAACTTATCAGTACATGAGGAGGAGAAGAATGGAGTCTAATTTCACATTTTTAGACAGTAACTTTCCTGTACTTGCTCAAATAGGCGCAACCGCTGAAGAATATCTTTATTCGGATCCTAATTCATGCTTGATTAAGTTAGGATTACTGGGTGAAACAATCGTCACCCTCATGATGCAGTTTGATGGACTCCAACCTCCAAGTTACGACAACACACATGCAAATCGCATTAAGCTATTGAAGAGTCAAGGACTGCTACCACGCGAAATTGATGATATCTTATATAGTCTGCGCATGGCTCGGAATAAAGCTGTGCATTTGAACTATGATTCACTTGAACAATGTAAAGTTCTAATGGGCATGACCCATGAGCTAAGCATTTGGTTTATGCAAACTTATGGAGACTGGCAGTATAGTCCCGAGCGGTTTGTGTTACCTCTTGAAAAGTCTCAAGCTAAGGTTGATTACGAAGCAATTCTTCGTGAGAAAGAAGCTAGGATTGAAGAGCTGACAAAGCTTGCTGAACAAGCTAAAGTAGCCCAAACGATGACGATTGAGGAACGTACCTCAAGAGGAAATCGCGCAGCTCAGCAGCTTCAACTGTCCGAAGCGCAGACGAGATATATTATCGACGAGCAGCTACGCAAGGTTGGATGGGAAGCAAATACGGTTCATTTGCGATATTCGAAAGGCACTCGACCACAAAAAGGTCGTAACTTTGCAATTGCTGAATGGCCGACACGCAATTCCAGCGGTAAATCTGGTTATGCCGATTACGCTTTGTTCGTTGGCCTTCAAATGGTTGGCATTATTGAAGCGAAGCGTCAATACACTGATATTCCATCCGTAATCGATAACCAGTGCAAGGAATATGCACAATCCGTAAGTGAAGAACATGTCGCTTATCAGGTAGGTAATTGGAGTCAGTATAAAGTACCTTTTGTATTTGCAACGAATGGAAGGAAGTACTTGAAGCAGCTAGAGACGAAATCAGGAATCTGGTTCCTCGATGTGCGAAAACAATCGAATATCTCCAAAGCCCTTCAAGGGTGGATGAGTCCCGATGGTATTATGGAGTTGCTCAGCAAAGATACGGATACAGCCGATCAAGCCTTGGGTGCAACACCATATAATTTGCTGCGTGACCCAGATGGCCTTAACCTTCGTGAATATCAGATTGAAGCGATTGAAGCCGCAGAACAAGCTATTATCAGTGGACAGGTTAAAGTACTACTATCGATGGCTACGGGGACAGGTAAGACGCGAACGATTTTGGGGATGTTGTATCGTTTCTTGAAATCCGGCCGTTTTGGGCGCATCTTGTTCCTTGTTGACCGCACCTCGCTTGGGGAACAGGCGCAGGATGTGTTCAA